>QNYZ01000034.1 GCA_003973265.1 Deltaproteobacteria bacterium
AGCCGATGTGTGCGAGATCTACACGGATGTAGACGGGGTCTATACCGCCGATCCGAATATCTGTGCCAAAGCCCGGAAGATAAAGACCATATCTTACGACGAAATGCTCAACATGGCCAGCCTGGGCGCCAAGGTCCTGCAGATTCGGTCCGTTGGTTTTGCAAAAAAATATAATATCCCGGTCCATGTTCGCTCGTCGTTTAATGAGGAGGAAGGAACCATGGTTGTAAATGAAGAGTCAGGAATGGAAAGCCTGATGGTATCGGCCGTGACCCATGACAAAAACCAGGCCCGGATTACGCTGAACAAAGTCCCGGATCAGCCGGGAATCGCGGCAAAAATTTTCACCCCCCTGGCAGACAAGAGAATCATTGTTGACATGATTATTCAAAACACCCGCCCCGGCGGTCATACCAACCTGACCTTTACCGTTCCGGAAAGCGAATACGATACCGCCATGGAAATCGAAAAGCGGGTGGCAAAGGAAATCAACGCCGAGGACGTTTTTGGGTACCGGGGCATTGCCATGGTGTCGGTTGTTGGCGTGGGGATGAAAAACCATTCCGGGGTGGCGGCCACCATGTTTACCACGCTGGCCGCCGAAGGCATTAACATTTCCATGATCAGCACATCGGAAATCCGGATCTCCTGCGTGGTGGATGAAAAATACACCGAGCTGGCCGTGCGGGTGCTTCACACCGCTTTCGGATTAGACGACAAATAGCCGTGAAAACCTTCAGCCGGGAACAGTTATTTTTCATTCTGATCGTGGCGGGGGGCCTGCTGGCAATTGTGGTGTACCGCCTCTGAACGGTTGACCGTTTTTCGGGGGATGCCCATTTTGCCGATCTCGCGCCCACAATACCGGACGGGATGAAGGGGGCGATATCTATATATCCGGAGGCTGTGCATTCCTGATCTCGGCGGCGATTTTACCGACCACCTGAACGGGATCTACGGCGGTCCGGATCGGACGCCCGATGACCAGATAATCCGCCCCGTCTCGGATCGCACGGCCCGGCGTGGTAATCCGCTGCTGATCGTCGTCCGCAATGGCCCTGTCGGCCAGGCGGATACCGGGCGTGACAGCTAAGAACGGCCGCCCCAGATTCTCCCTGATCCGTTTCACCTCGTTTCCCGAACAGACGATCCCGGCGCATCCTGCCGCGTGAGCCGCCCGGGCCCGCTGCTCAACGAGATGGTCCAGGCGGGCGCTCAGTTCAGGTTTATACCCCGCCTGCGCAAGGTGCTGCCCCGATACACTGGTAAGCAGAGTCACGCCCAGCACCCCCACGGGTCCGGCCGCAGCCACGGCGGCTTCGAGCATGGCCGGATTTTCTCCGCAATGAACAGTGGTCAGGGCCACGCCCAGGCCGGCAATCCGTTTCATGGCCCTTGCGACCGTCGCCGGGATATCGTGAAGCTTCAGGTCGAGAAAAACACCGGTGCCGCCCTGCCGGTGGATATACCGGACGATTTCCGGTCCGGCCGCGATAAACAGCTCGAGACCGACCTTGAACAATCCGATTTTACCGGAAAGTCGATCAATATACGTCTTTGCTTCACTGAATAGAGGCATATCCAGCGCAAAAATAATCCGATCCGCCGGTCGCCTGATTTGATCCGTTAATATTTTCATCACGCAGATATCCGAACGCCTTGCAAGGGGGAAATACTAGGATTGATAATGCTGATCCACCCATTTCTGGTATTCCCCGCTGATGACCCGGTCGACCCATCCCTGATGGGTTAAATACCAGTCAATGGTCTGACGCATCCCGCTTTCGAAAGATTCGGCCGGCACCCATCCCAATTCCCGTTCCAGCTTGGAACAATCAATGGCGTATCTGAAATCGTGGCCCGGGCGATCTTTTACAAAGGTAATCAGCGATTCCCTGGCGCCCTGTGCCAGCGGGGGTGCGATGTCATCCAGCAGACGACAAATTGTTTGGACCACATCGATATTGGTTTTTTCACACCGGCCGCCGACATTATACGTTTCGCCCCGCTCGCCCCTTTGCATAATGGTCCAGATGGCCCGGCAATGGTCCCTGACATACAACCAGTCACGGACATTTTTCCCGTCGCCGTAAACAGGCAGGGGTCTGCCTTCCAGGGCATTGAGAGATATCAGCGGAATCAGTTTTTCAGGAAACTGGCAGGGACCGTAATTATTGGAACAGTTCGAAATCGTCACGGGCATGCCGTAGGTCCGGCTGTATGCCCGTACCAGGTGATCCGACGCGGCTTTAGAAGCGGAATAGGGACTGCTCGGATTATACGGCGTCATTTCGGTGAAAGCCCCTTCGTCTCCCAGTTCACCAAATACTTCGTCCGTACTGATATGGTGAAACAGGTTGAGCTTGTCCAGCCGCCGGCGGGCCAGTTCAAGCAGCACAAAAGTGCCGTTGACATTGGTCCGGACAAACGCATCCGGGGTAACGATCGACCGGTCCACGTGGGATTCGGCCGCAAAATGGCAGACAGTGTCAATGTCAAAATCATCGAACACCCTGGCCATGATGTTTTCGTCACAGATATCCGCTTGAATAAAATGATACTGCTGCCGGGCGCTTTCCGGCAGATCGGCCAGGTTTTCAGGATTCCCGGCATAGGTGAGGCTGTCCACATTAATCACCCGCCCGTCAAACCCGATTTCTTCAAACAGAAAATGAATAAAATTAGCGCCGATGAACCCACATCCACCCGTAACCAACAGATTTTTCACGTTCATGACTCCTTATAATATTCCGGGTATTTCCCGGTCTGCTGTCAAAAATCCCACCTGGAATGAAGTATTTCACCCGGGCAGACAATACCCCAGCAAACCCGCGGATTCAAGAGGAAACAGTTATCCGTGCCAAGCTTATGGATAAAATACAGGATGATACCCACTGTAAAACGGCCATCTTACAATTGAACAGGGGATATCACCATTGACTTTCAACGCATTGTTTTGTAAATAAAATTTTCAGTTAACCGTGTGGAGTCTGATCATGAAGCGCCTGTTTCCTCTCTTTCTTGCTTTTCTTTTTCTGTTGCCCGGGTTGCAGCCTGCTTCGGCAGGAAAAAGAAAATGGAGCCGCACCAATCCGGAAATCAATCTTTCCCATGTTTTCCTTGGTGAAATCAACCGCCGGGGAAAGCCCACGGGGTTTCATTCCCGGCCGGGCGGGAAAGATCCGAAAACCGCCCGGGTGACCCGGATAATGTCTCCGCCCAACAAGGCAAAGGTGTACACGGCCAATGTCATTATCTGGGATAAGCGGGCAAAAAAATGGAAAAGAAAATTTTCCAGCTTTTTCCCGGACAACATGCGGCGGAAAGAGGTCATCGAGGCGATTTTACATGCCTACCGTCATCGCCGGAAAAAATCGGCCCAACCGTGGCGCGGTCCCTCCGGCCACGGATTTTTCATCCAGGGCTATGTAACGAAACGTGGCGGCATCAACACCGCTTTTCCGGTCTATGTAAAGGATTGAAGGCTATGAAACTGATTTCTTGCTACCGGGATGATACCGGTCTGCTTCGGGCCAGGACAGCAGATAAAGACCAGGCGCTGGCCGTTTTTCTGGAAACCGATATCCAGGAAGACACGGCCCTGGTGGCGGAGTTGCTCAAACAGATCAAGCTGCTGAAAAAAGGGAAAAAAAAGCGCTATGAATCCAGCGGCAATGCCCATACCGTCACCCTGACGCCAAAGACAGCGACCCTTGAAAGCCTGTATGACGATGAAGCACCCCGATACCGACTTAAATTATCGCACTTCCAGGATGTCCTGACCCGGTGGACAGACAACATATAACGGTTTCACCGCCACTTTAACCGCATGGTCCCCCTGTCGAAGATTTACCTCCGGCCTTTTTTCATCGGTTCACCTGGCAATCGACCGGCGAACGGCAATAATTTTGACAGCAAAAGACAATGAATAAAATCCGCGGAAAATCCAGACCGGTTCTCAGGTTGCTTATCTCGGTTTCGGTCGTTGTCATCGTGGCATCCGGCATCTCTGTCGCCGTGTACGGCGGATACCTGGCCAAACGGATTGAAAAGCGATTTGCCGGTCGCCGCTGGAATATTCCGTCCACCGTTTATTCGGATACGACCCTCCTCTATCCCGGCCAGGCGGTCAATCGGCCTTTTTTGTACGAAAAATTGCGCCGACTGGGTTACAATGAAGTATCCCGCTCGCCCCTGCAAAAGGGACAGATGCATCGACAAGCGGGTTTCATCGATATTTTTCTGCATGACTTTACATCGCCCTTCTTCGAACAGACCGGCTTTGCCGTGCGGGTCCGGTTTAGACACGACCATATCACCACAATTGCCCGCATCGAAAACGACCAGGCGGTTCCGATACTGGAGCTTGAACCGGAAGAATTAATGCGATTTTACGGCCCGAACCGGGAGCGTCGCCAGTTGATTTCCATCGACAGGGTCCCCCGCTACCTGATCCATGCGGTCCTGGCCGCCGAAGACAGTGGCTTCTACCATCACCACGGGGTTGATTTCGCCGGAATCCTGCGGGCCCTGATCACCAATTTACGCAAAGGCACCATCTCCCAGGGTGGATCAACCCTTACGCAACAACTGGCAAAAAACTATTTTCTGACACCGGAACGAACTTATCGGCGAAAATTAAGAGAACTCCTCATCGCCCTGGTACTGGAGTACAAATACGACAAGAATGAAATTCTGGAAATATATCTGAACGAGATTTACTGGGGCCAGAGAGGCTCGGTATCCATCAATGGAGTGGGGGAAGCATCTCTGTTTTATTTCGGTAAACCGGTGGAGCGGCTGTCGATCGGGGAGGCCGCCACCCTGGCCGGGCTTATCAAGGCACCCAACACCTATTCGCCCTATGTCAATAAATCCCGCTGTCTGAAGCGGCGCAATGAGGTCCTGGCAGCTATGCGTCAAAACGACTGGCTGACCGATGCTCAATTAAACGCGGCCCTTCCCCGCCCGGTTAAACCGGCCGGATATACGGCAGATCATCGGCGGGCACCCTATTTCATGGACTACCTGACCCGGCAAATGGCCGACCTCTACCCGCCGGATGTCTTATCCAGCCTGGGGTTGTCCATTTTTACGACGCTGGATACCCAGGTTCAAATGGCAGCCGAACAGGCCCTTGCCAGAGGACTTGCCCGCCTGGAGGCCGCCCGGCCGGCCCTTAAACGGAAAAAGCCCGGAGAAAAGCTGCAGGGGGCCGTCATCGTCATTCAGCCAAAGACCGGATATATTCTCGCCATGGTGGGTGGCCGAAATTACGGTATCAGCCAGTTCAACCGGGCCACCCAGGCCAGACGTCAACCGGGAAGCGCATTCAAACCGCTTGTTTATGTCACGGCGCTGGATCAATTCACACCGGCGGATCACCTGTCTAACACCCCCCGGACCTATTCCGTTGACGGCAAGGCCTGGCGCCCGAAAAACTATGATGCCCACGCGCCGGGAGAAGTTACCCTCCGGCAGGCGCTGGCCAAATCCTACAACCTGGCCTCTGTCAACCTGGGAATCAAAGTGGGGCTGCAGTCAATTGTCGATACGGCCAGGGCCTTTGGTTTATCCACGACAGTGAAACCGCTGCCGTCTCTTTCCCTCGGGACTTTCGAGGTCATTCCACTGGAGCTGGCAAGGGCCTATTGTGTTTTCGCCGCCAACGGCATGCTCCCGTTTCCACTGGCCATCAAGGAGGTCATGGACGACAGCAACCAGATGCTCGACCAGCACCATGCCAGCGTCAAACGATTGATTTCACCGGCCAAGGCCTATATAATGAATGATCTGTTACGCAGTGTTACCACGGAGGGAACGGCGGCGGCCATGAAATCAATGGGAGTCAACTGGCCGGCAGCGGGCAAAACGGGTACCACCAATAATGCCAGGGATGCCTGGTTTATCGGCTACACACCGGATATCCTCGCGCTTGTCTGGGTGGGGTTCGACGGCGGTGGTTCCATTCACTCCACGGGCTCACGCGCTGCCCTGCCCATCTGGGCGGATCTGATGAAGGCGATCCCCCAGTATATATCCGGCGAATGGTTTACGATGCCATCCGGCGTGGTCAGACAGACCATCTGCACCGACAGCGGCCAGATCGCCGTGAAAAATGCCTGTCCCCGGATACGCGAGGAAATTTTTCTTGAAACAAACGTACCGCTGAAGCCGTGCCCCATTCACCGGAAACGGTTTCCCTTTAAACATTTTTTAAACAAAATCAAAAAGCTGTTTCGCCATGACTAAATGGATTACCGTCTGGATGGCCTTCTTCTTTCTGACCGGTTGTGCCCGGGTCGTCATTGCCCCGCCATCCGGTTCTCCCACATCAAGCGCAAAACCGCCGCAGGCCTCAACACCGCCGACCCGTGCACCTGTTCCATCCCGGCAGCCGGCGCCAACCCTGCGGCCGCCCGTTGAAAAGCCGGACAGGAAACTGCCCCCCCGGGCTATTGCGGCACTGAAGCTCACCGAGCAGGGAAAAATTCTGATAAAAAGAAAAAAGCCCGATGCGGCCATCCGAACCCTGGAACGGGCGCTGAATCTCTATCCCAAAAATGGAAAGACATACTACTATTTAGCCGAAGCATGGCTGCAGAAAGGAGATACCGGGCAGGCTGCGGAATTTAACCAGCTGGCCCGAATCTACCTCCAGAAGGATTCCGATTGGGCCAGCCGGATTAAATCTCAACAGTTGAAAATAAAGGGTCGATAAAGAATATGCCTTCTATGAGAGGCCCACTGTTTTTTCAAGATCGGCCACCACGTCCTGATCCAGGTTCAGACTGGATGCCAGCTTCTGCATATACTCTTTCTCCGCAGGCGTATCCACTTCGATCGCCAGCAGAGACGCGGCATAAATCTGGGGCGCCAGATAAGGCTGATTCCGGGCTTCGGCCAGGAACCCTTCAAGATCCATGGGTTTGCTCATTTCGGCCAGCACAAAATCCCGGGCTTCTTCGGATTCACCGGCTTCTTCCAGTTTGCCTACGATCCGCTTCACTTCCTGCTGATCAATCCGCCCATCTGCCTTTGCCGCATTGATCATGGCCTTTAAAACCAGCTCGGCCCCTTTTTCCAGTTCGGCTTTCTCATCTTCATTTTCTGCCTCCCGAAGGCCCAGTGGTACTTCCGGTTCAGCATTACCGCCCACCCCTTTCAAGGCCTTAAATGCCATGGCGCCCAGTATGGCCATGGCACCGCCGCCCAGAGCACCTTTCAATGATTTACCGCCGCCGCCAAGGAGGGATCCAGCCAGGGCGCCTAGCCCTCCCAGGGCAAGGTTATTATTTCCACCCAGTGATTTACCGGCCTGGCCCAGAACATCTTGAAGCATGCCGCCGATGCCGCTGACGCCACTGCCACCGCCGCCCAGCAGACCGGTCAGGGCGCCGGACAGGCTCGACAAAGCGCCCCCGGCCGATTCTCCGCCGGCGCTCAAGGCATGCTGCAATCGGGATGTGGTGGATCCGGACAATCCGGACTGCATCAACGTGCCGACAATATTACTAAAATTAATCATTTTCAGCTCCTTTCAAATTAAACAGATTGAGTTCAGTGTGTCACTTCCGGTTTCATTTTTTTGGCGGCATTCACCCACGCTTCAACAACCTTTACCCCTGGTATCGACCGTACCAGCTGACGGCCCGAGCCATTGGTTTCTTTGAGTTTTTCCTGCAGGTTCCGGGGATTCCGATTTCTCAATTCTTTGACCGTATCCACCCCGGCCGCTTTCAGCAATTCGGCATATTGTTTTCCAATTCCGCTCACGCGAAATAAATCGCTCATATTAACCCATTTCAGGATTAGTCTGGCATCGATACCCGATAATTTTGACAGATCCCTGCGGCCCTTTGCGGTCTTGCCTTTTTCAAGAAGCCCGCCGACAGTCATAATGCCCACGTCTCTCAGCTTGGCTGCATATACCGCTCCAATTCCCTCTATCTCGGATATCCTGTAATCTACCATTCTGACGCCTCCTTTATAGATAACTCAGATTCATTTTAAATATGGCATATGGTAATAGACAAATCAACATCGAAAAACATCGACAGGGCAATCACCCGGATTTGATAATAAAACCGACACCCTTCAAAACAGGTCCCCGGCAGACCGTCTTGAAATCCGGGCCATTCATGCTATAAAAGCCGGTTATGACAACATCCTCTTTTCGCCAGGCGACAATTCGATCCAATCTGCTGTTACGGGCGGCCATTCTTGATGCTGCACGTCATTTTTTCATAACACATGATTACCTTGAGGTCGATACGCCGATCCGGCAACCGACCCAGGCACCCGAAGAACATATCGATGCCGTTGCGTCGGGAAAATGGTATCTGCAGACATCGCCGGAACTCTGCATGAAAAAACTGCTCGCGGCCGGTTACCCGCGAATTTTTCAGATCTGCCATTGCTTCCGGGATCGGGAACGGGGCGGCCGGCATCTGCCGGAAATGACGCTGCTTGAATGGTATACCGCCGGCCACGATTATCGTCACATGATGACGCAGACCGAAAACCTGATCTGTCATATCTCAAGAACGCTTGGTACCGGAAGCCCCCTCTCCTGTCAGGGCCATGCGATTGACTGCCACGCTCCCTGGCCGCGGATGACCGTGGCTGAGGCCTTTGAAGCTTTTGGCTCGATATCGGTCGATGAGGCCTTATCAACCGGCCGCTTTGATGAAATCATCGCATTGGAAATCGAACCCAATCTGGGAATAGAACGTCCCACCTTTCTCATCGATTACCCGGCGGCCTGCGGCGCCCTGGCCCGGCTGTCACCCGATAACCCGGATATTGCCGAACGGTTTGAATTGTATATCGGCGGGATCGAGCTGTGTAACGGATTCAGTGAATTAACCGACCCGGCCGAGCAGCGGAAACGTTTTGAACAGGCCATGCAGGCAAGATCAACGGCCGGGAAAAGCACCTGGCCGATGCCCGAAAAGTTTCTCGACGCCCTCAAAAAAATGCCGCCGGCCACCGGCAATGCCCTGGGACTGGACCGGTTGGTGATGATTTTTGCCGATACGAACAAAATCGACGATGTGGTCGCATTTACCCCGGAAGAGTTATGAAAACCCCACCGCAAAACAGAACCGGTTAACGAAGCGGTTTCATCATTCGTTTTTTTTGTTCATCTTCATCAGGGCACATCCCCACTGACAGCATCAACCGAGACAGGGACGTTTTTAACCATCGGCGGAAAAATTATCAGGTACAACACGCATCCCGCCATCAAGACACCGCCAAGGGGAAACGCATACCGAAGCGAAAAGACATCCATCATCACTCCGGCCAGAAGCGATCCGGCCAGCATCCCCAGGCTGTGGGCAACGGTCAGCATCGCCATGACTGATCCCATGGCGCCGACGTCGTTTCCCTTGATCACGGCAATGGCCATAATTGCCGGCATGGCAATGCCGCCGCCAATCCCGAATGCCAGGCTGGATACAAATAACCCCCAGAAACCGGTGGCCCAGACAAAAGAAAAAATAGCGACGGCAATGAGCAGCCCGCCGCTGATGATCATCCGCCGCCGGTTGAGGCGATCGGCCAGGTATCCCATGGGCATCTGCATCAGCCCGCCGATCAATACACCCTCCATAACCAGAAACCCGATGGCCGTACTGGAAAGCGAAAAATCCATATCGGCCAAAACCGGCAGAAACCCCCAGATAATGCCGATACAGCCGGTATAAACCAACCTGAAAAAAAAGATACCGGCAATGGTGGAATCCCCCAGAATGGACCACCATCTTTCCGGGTCACGGGCATCGGTAGTCATCCGTTCTTTCCCCGTTGGCGGCAACAAGAAGAGGCACGCGAAAAAAGCGCCCAGGGACAACACCCCCATACAGAAAAACGTCGCCGTTAAACTGAACCGGTCATTGATTATCCCGCCCATTAAAGGTCCGAGGCTCAATCCGGAAAAGATCGACATGTTGAAGAGCCCCATGACGAACCCTTCCCGACCCGGTGGCGTGATATCGCCGATATAAGCCTGGACCACGGGCATAATCATGGCCGACGCAAATCCCTGGAGGAACCGGATGGTCACCAGCATCTCGATCGTATCGGAAAAAACAAAGGCCAGGGAGATCAGGGCGTAGGAGAACAGACCCGCCACGATGAGGGGTTTGCGGCCTTTTCGATCGGAAAGCCGTCCGAAATAGGGGAGAAAAAATGTCCGCGCCAGAGAAAACGAACCAAAAATCATACCGATGCCGAACCCGCCAGCTCCCAGCGTGTGGGCGTAAACCGGCAGGAGGGGCACCACAATACCCACGCCTGTAACCGTGGCGAAAATGGAGATAAACAGGGTTGCAAAAATTTTTTTATCGATAGATGGCATAGGGGATTGTGCCAGTCACCTGGAAGATGGTCGGCTCACAACCATGGCGCGGCAGCTTAGTTGCCCCGGATGTCTGCCAGAGTATTTTCCACCTCGGCACGAATCTCACTCAGCCGTTCTTTACTCAGCGCCTCGAATCGTAACACCAGGGCCGGCTGGGTATTGGATGCCCGTACCAGGCCCCATCCATCGCCGAACAACACCCGCATACCGTCGATATCGATGACATCGTGGTCTTTTTTAAAATGGGCGGTAATCCTTTCCACGACATCGAACTTTTTATCATCCGGGCATTCCACCCGGATCTCCGGCGTGGTGAACGTTTCCGGTACATCGGCCAGCAGGGCGGACAGGGGCTGGTCTGTCCGGGAAAGGATTTCCAGCAGACGGAGCGATGCATAGATGGCATCATCGAATCCGAAATACCGGTCGGCAAAAAACATATGTCCGCTCATCTCGCCGGCCAGGGCGGCCTTTTCTTCTTTCATCTTCTTCTTAATCAGGGAATGGCCGGTTTTCCACATAATCGCCCGGCCGCCATGCTTTTCGATATCGTCGTACATGGTCTGGGAGCATTTAACTTCGGAAATAAATGTCGCACCCGGTCTGCGTGACAGAATTTCACGGGCAAAGATAATGAGTAATTTATCACCATAGATAACCTGCCCCCTTTCGTCCACGACCCCGATACGGTCCCCGTCACCGTCGTATCCGATGCCCGCATCCAGTTTTTGTTCTTTCACCAGGGCGATCAAATCCGTCATATTTTCCAGCACCGTGGGATCCGCTTCGTGATTGGGAAAGGTACCGTCCATGTCGCAGTACAGATCGTGCACTTCACACCCATGCGCCTGGATGGCCGGGACAGCCACCACACCGGCGGTACCATTGCCCGCATCAACACCGATACGCAAAGGTCTGCTCAGCTCAATGTTCTCCCGTAAAAACGCCTGGTAGGGAGAAATCGCATCGGCGGCTGAACGTGTTCCCTTTCCGTCCGGAAAATTGCCCGCATCAATGATGTCGCGGATTTCCAGGATCTGCCGGCCGTGGATGGAATCACTTCCCCTGCACAGTTTAAACCCGTTGTACTCGCCCGGGTTGTGGCTCGCGGTCACCATCACCCCGCCTTCCATATTAAAATGCTGGATGGAAAAGTAGAGCACCGGTGTCGGGCATACACCGATATCGGTGACATCGCATCCCACGGATTGCAGGCCGGCCATGACTTTTTCGGCATAGGTATCCGATGTCAAGCGGCAGTCCCGGCCGACCACTACGCGCCGACAGTCAGATTTACGCAGGTAGACGCCGATCCCCTGCCCGATACGAAACACGTCCTCTTCATCCATATCTTTCCCGGCAATTCCCCGGATATCATACTCTCTGAACATGTGCGGATTCATCTCATACCCCCTGTTAAATTCCGAATAACAATGCCAACCCACCTACAACCCAGCAATATGGCGCAAAAATGTAGAGTTGCCCCTTATTAACGATAAATACCAATAGTTTTAACGACAGATATCCCACAACGGCTGCCGACACCATGCCGCCCAGAATGACACTGCCGGAAAAAGCGCTCCCCTGGGCCACATCCTTGACCGCCAGCAGGGCCGCACCGCTGATGGCAGGCAGCGACAACAAAAAAGCGTACCGGGCAGCCAGGTCACGCTTGAGTCCCAAAAACATCCCCAGGGCAATGGTGGAACCGGAACGGGAAATCCCCGGTATAATCGCCACACCCTGGATAATCCCAACCAGCACCGCGATGGGAACGGAAAACCGTCGGATCCCCCGGTCGGCTTTTGTCATATACCGGGTGCTCCATACCACAAATCCGGTAACAAGCAACATCCCGCCAACCATCCGGACCGACGAAAAAAGTGTTTCGGCGATCCGGTGAAACCCGAGGCCGATCAGCGCCGTTGGAATGGATCCCAAGATAATCAGCAGCCCCAGCTTCACATCCGGATCAGACCAGGCATCCGTCAGGTTCGCCTGTCCCCTGAGGATCCGCCCTGTCATCGATGTCGCCGCGGTGACCATCGCCATCAGGTCCCTTTTAAAATAGATAACCACCGCAATCAAGGTCCCGACGTGCACGGCAATATCAAACACCAGTTCAGGTGCGTCCAGGCCGAAAAGACGCTGAATAATTACCAGATGCCCCGAGGAGCTGACGGGCAGAAATTCCGCCAGGCCCTGTACAATGCCCAATATTACCGCATGAAATAGTCCCAAAAGAACAACTCCTTACCTGTATCTATCCTTTAAAAACGGCAATCGGCCGTGTGATCAATTCATTCATCGCCACCGGAATGCGCTTGCCGGATCTTGTGGAAGTCTCACCCTGCCGTCATCATTATTCCGGCGCCACCAGCGTACCGGTTTTTTCGGTATGGTATCCGCCCAGACCGACGACCCGGCGTTTAAACGTGTCGCTGCGAATCACCGACAGCAGCATCTGGATATTTTCCCATTCAAAATATATTTCCGGAATAATCAGGTCGTATTGCTCGGTGACCACGGGGATAAAATCGAGATCGAGTGCTCTGGCGGCCGCAAAAATTCCCAGCCCGGTATCTGCCGCCCCGCTCAATACGGCCACGGCCACGGCCATGTGGGTAAATTCCTCGTTACCATACCCGCTGACGGCCGCCGGATCGATACCCAGTTGATTGAGCCGGTAGTCCAGAAGAATCCGGGTACCGGACCCGCCCTGGCGGTTGAGGAAGGTCACATCTTCGCGTGTCAGATCTTCCAGACCCTGAATTTTCTTGGGATTATTTTTTGGAATGATCAGGCCCTGGTCCCGGTGAACCAGGGTGACCTGCCGCACCTTTAAATCGGGCAGGTACCTGTTTATATAGGCCGTATTGTATTCACCGGATTCGGTATCGAGCAGATGCGCCCCGGCCAGGTGGCAGCCCCCTTTTTTCAGGGCCATTAACCCGCCCATGCTCCCCACGTGACTGGAAGAGAGTGAAATATGGCCGGACCGGGTCTGAATCATGTCGGCCAGTACATCGAGCGTGTTATCATGGCTGCCCACAACAACAATGGTATTTTTCACCGCTTCCAGCGTCCGGAGCAGTTCGGCCGGTACAGCATCTTCATCGAGAAGCCCTTCCATGTGCTGGGGAATCCGGATAATGCCGTCGGCCTCGGTAATCGAGGTAATATTTCCCGACCCCCGGGAGAGCGGTGTCGCCACCAGCCGGTCTCCCACGGCCCCGATCTTGACCCGGACGAACTCCTCGGTGCCGAGTCTGGAAGGAATTTTGCGGGTCGGTACGACCATGGCCGTATCCCGCTTGACTTCCGGCAGTCCCTGCCAGTGCCGGATCAGCGATCCGACAAATTGCTCAAAAGCGATAATGGCAGACACCTGGTAGCCGGGAATACCGAATACCGGCTTGTCATTTACACAGGATACGAGAATCGGTTTTCCGGGCATGATGGTTACCCCGTGAACCAGGATATCGCCCAGGGATGAAAACACCATTTTGGCCAGATCTTTGGCACCGGCCGATGACCCGCCGATCGTCAGGATCATGTCAAAATCACCGTTCACCCCGTCTTTTACCGCCTGACGGATCAGGTCGGCATCATCGGCCAGGATCGGATGTTTAACAAACACGCCCCCGACCGATTCAACCAGTCGTCCCAGAACAAACGAATTGCTTTCCAGTACCTGGCCGGGTCCCGGCCCCTGATAATCGTCCGCCTGCCAGTCCACCACTTCTCCGCCGGTGGGAATAATCAGCACCTTCGGCCGGCGCTTGACGGGCACGGAAAAGACGCCCCCGCTGATCAGCGCGCCGATGCAATACGGGGTGATCTGATGATTGCCGGGAAAGAGCAGCTCCGTGGCGACGATATCTTCCCCCACCTTGCGGACATGCTGCCAGGGAAAGGCCGGCGCCTCGATTTCGATCTGTTCATCATCGAGAACATTGAGATGTTCGATCATAATAACCGCGTTGGTATCGGGCGGCATGACCTGACCGGTATTGATATACACAGCCTGGCTGCCGACGGTCAGGGTTTTGGGTGCGGTTTCACTGGCGCCGAACGTATCGGCCGCCTGAACGGCAATCCCGTCCATGGCCGCCGTATGCACATTGGGCGATGACAGCCGCGCCACCACGGCTTCGGCCAGTACCCGGCCCACGGCGTCTGTTACCGCTACCTGCTCGGCCGGCCAGGAATCCCGATTGCCGAAAGCATCGAACATGATCTGCCGTGCTTCGGCCAGGGGTTTCATTTTCAGATAAATATTGCGTTTATGCGCCATTGATTTTTCCGTGTTTTTATCGGTCTGCGCGAATCGGGTTTTTCCAATCCGACAACGGGCCGGTTTACAGGGCGATCACGTCTACCGGATCTCCCTTTTCCATTCCTTCCACATGCATCCCAATGGCTACCAGGCCATCGGCTTTTACCATGGTACTGATCAGGCCGGATTTTCCCAGAATCGGCTCGGCCCATAAACCATCGTCTCTTTTTTCCAATCGGACACGCACATAATCAACCCGCCCCTGGACCGAGGCGACATTCCGGGTCAGGCGGGCAGACAACCGGAATGCTTCCCGCCGATGACGGGTTCTGCCGGCCAGCCGGTCCACAAATGGACGCACCACAGCGGTAAAGGCGACCATGGCCGACGTGATCTGCCCGGGCAGCCCCCAGAACGGCTGGTTCCCGGCCCGGGCCAGGATGGTCGGTTTCCCCGGGCTGATGGAAATACCATGAACGAGAACCTCCGTGTCGGGCAGGGCGGCCAGCACCTGAACCGTCAAGTCCCGGGTCCCCATGGAGCTGCCGCCGGAAATCAGCACCATGTCCGACTGCGACAGGGCCTGCCGGCATACGGCCAGCATCTTGTCAAAATCATCTTCGACAATCCCCAGGCAGACCGGTTCACCCCCGGCATCGGTCACGAATCCGGCCAGCGTATAAGCATTGACATCCCGGATTTTTCCCGGTGGCAGCGGCTGACCCACGGCAACGATCTCGTCACCTGTTGAAATGATGCTCACCACCGGTTTCTTAAATACCGTCACCGCCTCGCACCCCAGCGCCGCCAGCAGGCCGACTTCCTGAGAACGGATATCGGTCCCGGCCGTCAATGCCGGCTGGTCTCTGGCAATATCTTCGTTTGACAGGATCACATGCTGGCCGGGAGCCACGCTTTTATAGGCCTCGATGGTGGTATCGTCCAGGACCTGGGTATGTTCGATCATAACCACGGCATCGGTGCCGTCGGGCAGCATGGCACCGGTGGAAATCCGGGCGGCCTGGCCGGGGCCAACGGAAAAACCCGGTACATCGCCCATGGTAACAGATCCGGCGATTGTTAAAAACGCCGGGCCGGACTCACTGGCCCCGAACGTGGATGATGCCTTGACAGCATACCCGTCCATAGTCGCCCGGGTAAACCCCGGAAGATCCTCCGGCGATATAAAATCCATGCCCAGGACCCGGCCGTGGGCCTGGTTCAGTGGAATCTTTTCCATCTTCACCGGTGAAAAATCATTGGCCATGGCAATGACGTCATCCGGGGCGGTCACTTGAAAAAAATTTTTCATCTTTATCCACTATCGTGTCGGCCTGCTTGTGAATGGCAGCCGACCGGTTTGTTCTATCTGTTTCCCCGATCCGCCACCTGGTCCCAGTTCAGGCAATCGGGCGGCCGTTCTCCAGCCAGCCCGGCCAGGAGATTGTCGACGGCCAGTTCGGCCATCCGGGTCCGGGTTTCAATGGTGGCGCTTCCCACGTGGGGCAAAAGAATACAATTTTGGATATCGGCCAGTCCGGGTGCCAGTTCCGGTTCTTTTTCGTAGACATCCAGCCCGGCACCGGCGATCCGGCCGGCCTTCAACGCCGCCACCAGTGCTTTTTCGTCCACCACCGGCCCCCGGGACGTATTAATCAGAAATGCTGATGATTTCATCCGTTTCAGCTCTCTTTCGCCGATTAAATGGCGGGTCCCGCCAGACAGGGGGACATGCAATGAAACATAATCCGCCATACCTAACAGGTCTGCCAGAGAACGATGGGAAACGCCCCATCTTTCTTCGTCTTCCGGGGACAGCCGATGCCTCGAATAATACACGACCCGCATGTCAAACCCGGCGGCCCGTCTGGCCACCGCCTTTCCGATTCGGCCCAGCCCGATTAATCCCAGGGTTTTCCCGGTAATTTCCCGGCCCAGAAAATGCATTGGCGACCAGAATTTAAAATCGCCGCGTCGGGTTTTGGCATCTCCCGCCACGATCCGACGCCCCATGCCGAGAATCAATGCCATGGCCAGATCAGCAGTCGCATTCGTGAGCACGCCCGGCGTATTCGACACTGGAATTCCCCGCCCTGAAACGGCCGAAACATCGATATGGTCGTAGCCGACGCCGTAATTGGCAATCATTTTCAGCTTCGGGGCATGATCCAGTAAATCCGCATCGACCTTATCCGTAATCATACATAACAGGCCGTCTTGCTCCACGATGGCTTTCCGTATTTGATCCCTCGTCATCGGCAGCTCCGCATCATGTGAGGTTACCGCATGAATTTTTCGGACCCGTTCAATAACCGAATCGGGCAGTTTACCCGTTATCAGGACTTTCACATCATCCCCCATCGTATCCATCTTCTCTTGATTTCCAACATAACACGCACTTCTGAACAGGTAAAGTAAGGACCCATTACCATTAAAAAATAGTTATAACTTGATCGGTCGTCCAAAAAAAAGTATGATTCAACTAAAATGGTAATCACTTGCGTGTAATTGATCACTGTCGGTAAAATCCTGTTCGCCCCTTTCTACAAAGGGTGGGACCAGTGATTTCTCTTTGGAACAAGGACGCTGAAAAACAGCGTTAAAATCGAGTAACCCAACAGTAATATTTTATCCCTGATCAGGCTTAACCATCCAACATAACGGTAAATCATAAATGACTGAGACACATGATTCAACAGACGCTTCCCCTTTTCAAAATGCTCCTGAATTTTTAACCGGCACCCTTTTTGATTCATTTGACCTGCCGGTCGAGGTAAAAAAAGGTCTCAAAGATGCCGGATTTATTTCCTGCTCTCCCATTCAGGCCAAAACGATCCCGGTTGCGCTTGCCGGTCGTGATGTTGCCGGCCAGGCACAAACAGGCACCGGCAAGACCGCCGCCTTTCTGGTGCCGCTGTTCACCCGGCTGTTATCAACGCCGCGGAAAAAAGCAAAAAACCCGTTGGCGCTCATTGTGGCCCCCACGCGTGAACTGGCCGCCCAGATTCATGATGAAACCAGATCCATCGGACGACATACCGGTTTTAAAACGATGCAGATTGTCGGCGGCGTGGATTATCAGAAACAGGCCGACGCGCTTAAAAAAGGGTGTGATATCGTCATCTGTACGCCGGGTCGGATTATCGATTATCACAAACAGCGAATTTTCAACCCCCATGACATCGAGGTATTGGTCATCGACGAGGCGGACCGATTGCTCGATCTCGGCTTTGCCAAGGATATGCGCTATATTTTAAGTAAACTCCCCTCGTATGAAAAACGCCTGTCCATGCTCTTTTCAGCCACGCTCTCCTATCGCGAGATGGAATTAACCTATGAATACATGAACATGCCCGAATTCATCGCCGTGGCACCGGAAGCGGTGACCGTGCGGGGAATCGATCAGGAATTATTCCATGTGGGCGCACATGAAAAGCTGGAGTTGCTGCTCGGCCTGTTAAAACGGGAAAAGTGGACAAGGCTGTTGATCTTTGTCAATACCAAGGCCGGGGTGGAATGGGTCAGCCAGAAGCTGAAAGGCAACGGGTGGCCGGCGGAAGGGATTACCGGCGATATCCCCCAGCGCAAACGTTTCCGATTGATGGACCAGTTCAAAAGCGGGCGTCTTAAAATTCTGGTGGCCACGGATGTGGCATCAAGGGGCCTGCATGTCGACAATATCAGTCACGTCGTTAACTACGATTTACCTCAGGATTCCGAAAGCTATGTTCATCGGATCGGTCGAACGGCCCGTGCGGGAAAAACAGGAAAAGCCATATCGCTGGCCTGTGAACGGTATGTCTACCATTTAGATCCGCTGGAAGAGATGCTGGGATATAAACTCCCCGTTCAATGGCCCGACGAAGACTGGTTTGAAAAAGACCAGTGCGGTCCGGTGGCCACCTCCCGGGATCTCCTCAAAAAGCGGTCGATGCGACGTCAGCAGCGGACACAAAAAACAAAAACGGGCCCATCAAGACATCGACGGCCGGTCTTACACCGAAAGCAGACCTTTTCGGTGCCCCGGGGGGAATGCCCGGGCAGTTTTTTCGGATTCAAAACGGCCGGTGATGCGAATGTTGAAGAAGCGCCCCCTGAAAAGACGCCTGAGAAGACGCCTGAAAAAAAACATCGCCGGCGCCGGAAAAAGAAGCAGAGCCGTCCGGCGGCCGACCGGCCGGTTAAAAGTGAGTCCGGTAAAGATCAATCCGAAGAAAAGCCATCAGAAAAAAATCAAGCAGGAAAAAGTCAATCCGGAAAAAGTCAGCCAGAAAAAAAACAGACAGCTAAAACTCGATCCGGAAAAAGCCAGACAACTAAAACCCGGTCAGGAAAAAGTCAACCTGGCAAAAGCCAGTCAGAAAAAAGCCAGACAGCTAAAAAGAAACCAGTTAGAAGTCGGCCGAAAAAATCTGAGACGAAAAAAAAGGATACCCGCAGCAACGGGCAGGAATCTGAAACGCGATAATTATAAGAATAGATTATGTAATATTGGCAAAAATGGCCGGCAGACAGCTGGCGACTCAATGAGCAGAACAAATAGAATCGATTATGGGATATGTATTCGATTTTAAAGATGCGAAGAATTACCATCTGTGGGCCCAGAATCCACGGGCACGGCTCGTCGTCGATTTAGAATCCAGCCTGATGCTCGATATGCTCCGGCCGCATCCGGGTGAAACCGTACTGGATATCGGGTGTGGTACAGGCGTCAATCTGGATCGTTTGATTAAACATGGAATTGATGTAACCGGCATTGATCCGTCGGTTTATATGCTTGATTTTGCCGAACAACATCTTGGCCACCGTGCTGATTTGCACCACAACTATGCGGAAACACTCCCTTTTGAAGATAATTCATTTAACCACGCTATTTTCATGACATCTCTGGAATTTGTTGATGACCCCCACCGGGCCATTGCCGAAGCGTGTCGTGTGGCCAAGGATAAACTCTTTATCGGTATGCTGAATCGATACGCCCTGAAAAACATCTACCGCCGTATTCAGGGCATATTCCGAAACACCATCTACAATCGCGCCAGATTTTTCAGTATCTGGGAACTCAAACAGATGATTCATCAGCTCCTGGGTGATGTCCCCGTCAAGTGGCTGACAACGTGTCAATTTCCGACGGTCTCAGAGGGATGGAAACTGCGGCTGGAACAATCTTCATGGGTACAGCACTCCCCTTTCGGTGCCTTTGCGGGAATGGTCGTTACCCTTCAGCCCCATTTCAAGACCCGCCCGCTGCCCCTTAAAATTCAGCCGAAGCCAGCACCGAAAACTGTAGCGGGACTAGAGATCTGAAAAACCGGGCAATAACCTCAACCTTGAGCTTTCAGCTTCGAGCGCTTATAATTATTCCATGAAAGCCTGTCTTTACGATACAACCGATGGCCGGAAAGTAAAATGCCATCTCTGCCATCACCGGTGCAGCATTAACGTTGGCCGCCGGGGCCTTTGCGGTGTCCGGGAAAACCGTCAGGGAGTGCTCCGGTCGCTGGTGTACGGAAAAGTCATCGCCCGGCATGTCGATCCCATTGAAAAAAAGCCATTTTTCCATTTTCTTCCGGGCAGCCGGGCGTATTCTATTGCCACGGTGGGGTGCAATTTTACCTGCCGGTTCTGCCAGAACGCCGATATTGCCCAGATGCCGGCGGATCGGCGGGGCGTCATTGCGGGGAGCCCCGCATCTGCGGAAGAAGAAGTCGCTGCCGCGACGGCGGCCGGGTGCCGGAGTATCGCCTATACGTATACCGAACCGACCGTTTTCTTTGAGTTTGCCTGCGACACGGCCCGGCTTGCCCATGGGCGGGGAATCCGGAATGTTTTCGTGACCAACGGCTACATGACGCCGGAAGCACTGGAAATGATCAGCCCCTTTCTCGACGCCGCCAATGTCGATCTCAAGGCGTTTAACGATGATTTTTACAAGAAGATGTGCGGCGCCCGGCTGGCACCGGTCCTCAAGACACTGAAAGAGATGAAAACCAGGGGCATCTTCGTGGAGGTGACGACCTTATTGATTCCCGGCCTCAACGACGATCCGGATGAACTAAAGGCCCTGGCCGCCTTTATCGCCAATGATCTCGGCGTGGAGACCCCCTGGCATATCAGCCGGTTTCACCCCACTTACCGGCTCACCGACCGGCCGGCCACGCCAGTTGACAGCCTGATCACTGCCCGCGAAACCGGGAAAAAGGCCGGCCTGCAGTATGTCTATACGGGCAATGTCCCCGGCCAGGGCGGTGAACAGACCGTCTGCCACCAGTGCGGCCGGGTTATCATTGACCGCTGGGGGTTTTCCATCAGATCGTATGCCGTTGAAAACGGCTGCTGCCGCTACTGCGGTACGCCGGTTGCCGGTATCGGGATGTGAATGCCGGCAACGCAGCGTTTTACTTGCCGAGGATAATTCTCACATCGACAATACGAAGCCCCTTTTTATAAACGATCATCGGATTTAAATCCATTTCGCATATTTCCGGATAGGCTTCGACTATTTCGGACACTTTTACCAGTACGCGCTGAATGGCCTTTTTATCCACCGGCGGATTTCCCCGCACGCCGTCAAGAATCGCGCGGGCCTTGATCTCGCCCATCATTGCTTCGGCCCCTTCCGGCGTCAGCGGCAGCACCCGAAACGACACATCTTTGAGCACCTCTACCAGAATTCCGCCCAGACCGAACATGATGATCGGCCCGAACTGATCATCGATTTTGGTCCCGATGATAATTTCCATGCCGGGTTCGGCCATGGGGGAAACAATCACACCGCGAATATCGGCCCGGCGGTCGTATTTTTTCGCGCTGGCAAGAATCTCCCCAAAGGCCCGCCGGACGGATTCCGCCGTGGTCAGATTGAGTCGGACCCCCCCGGCATCGCTTTTATGCAGGATATCGGGCGATACGATCTTCATGGCCACCGGACCGCCGATTCTTTCTGCCGCTGTCACGGCCGCATCGGCGGTTTCACATAAGGGACCTGCAAACACGGGAAGGCCGTGGGCCACAAGGAGTTCTCCGGCCTCATGTTCGAGCAGGGCGTTGCGGCCTTCTTTTTGAACCGCCTGAATAATGCGTCGGCCTTCCGGTATCGCTCCGGCCCCCTGGTGCAGGATCAGATCATCTTCGATGGGGGAAGAGGAGAGGTATGCCCCGTATCGGGCCAGCGCACCGATACTTCTGCAGGCGATATCAAGAGAGCCGTAAACGGTAATGCCTGCTTCGCGCAGCAGGTCAAGGGCTGGCGGGCCGGCTGAATTGAAAAGGCTGTGCATGACGATCGGCTTACCGGTCTCCGCCACCATTTTTCCCATTTCCCGGGCAGCGGATTCCTCGATCACGGCCAGACTTTCGGCAAACCGGATCCCGTACCCGCCGAAAAGACCGACTATAAGAAGCCCGCCTACAGCCGGATCGTCCAGGATAATCCGCGCACATTCGGCAAAAATCGACGGATCGGCATCGCCGCCACCGGCCACGTCCACCGGGTTGGGTACGGATGCGGCAAAGGGAAGGATTTTCCTCAGTTTTTCCCGGGTGTCCTTACCGAGAACGGGAAGCTCCACTCCCATATCGGTCAACAGATCCGAGGCAATGGTGGCATGCCCCCCGCCATCGGCCAGAATCGCCACGGCATTGTTGGCAATGGGCGGCAGGCTCGACAGGGTTTCAGCCACGGGGAAAAGGGTATCGCTGTTTTCAAGCACGGTGATCCCGGCCCGGGTAAATGCACCTTTGGCCACCTCGGCCATTCCGGCCAGCGCACCGGTGTGGGAGCCGGCCGAGCGGCGGCCCGTGGCAGACCGGCCGCTTTTCAGCAGGACAACCGGTTTTACCCTGGTTGTCCGACGGGCTTCATCCAGAAACGACCGGCCATCGCGCATCCCCTCCACATACATGAGTATCACCCGGGTATCCGGATCATTCCGGAAATGGGCCAGGTATTCGTGAAAATGGATATCCGCTTCGTTCCCCACCCCCACGTAATACGAAAACCCTTTTTGGCTACAGGTTTGCGCCTCGGTGATCAGGGTCAACGCCATATTGCCGCTCTGGGTCAACAGGGCAATATCGCCTCGGGGGACATCCTGCATACCGACAAGATTCATATTCGTTTTCAGATTCATCATCCCCGACGTATTGGGACCGATCAGCCGGATCCCGTGTTTCCGGGCTGTTTGGGCGACTTCATCCTGGAGCTTTTTCCCCTCCTCGCCCAGCTCCCCGAATCCGCCGGCAATGATCACCGCACCCCGTACGCCTTTGGCCCCGCAATCTTCCAGAATCGCCGGTATGGTACGGGCCGGTGTCGTAATCAGCGCCAGGTCTACCGGCCCGGGGATATCGGACACGCCGGCATAACAGTCAAGATCCTGAATCTGTTTTTCCCTGGGGTTCACCGGGTAAATCATTCCAGCGTACTTTTCCGACAGCAGGGTGCGAATGGCCTGGAATCCCCGCTTGGTTTCATTTGTCGATGCGCCGATAATGGCCACCGACCCGGCGTTCAGTACTTTTTCAAGAGACATGATATGGGGTTCCTATTTTTTTCTGCCGGCAAATTCGTTCAAGGATCTCTGCCGCTCGACGGTCGATACACAGGCCAGGCAGGCCTCGACTTCAAAATCCATTAATGCTTCCAGGCTGACGTTATCCTGCGCCAGCAACAAGCCTTTTTTGATCAGCTTGACGGAAAATGCCGAATTACCGGCAATTTTTTCGGCCATGTCATGCGCTTCGCTCATCAGCCGCTCCAAGGGTACGGCCCTGTTGACCAGCCCGATCCGGGCCGCCTCCCGGCCGTCTATATAATCGGCCGTGAACAGCAGTTCCCGGGCTTTTCCCGGCCCGATCAGATCCTGGATCAGGCGCATGGCGCCGCCGGTGACCGACGACGTGACTTTTGCTTCGGGCGAACCGATCTGGGCGTCTTCAGCAGCGATCCGGATATCACAGGCCAGGGCCAGTTCGTATCCCGAGCCCAGGGCATAACCATTAATCGCCGCAATGGTCGGCTTTGCAAACCGGATCAGGGTTCGTGAAGCTTCCTGCAACGCTTCCAGGTAGGCACGATAGGCCGCAAGGCTCCGTCCCCTGGAATCCTTCAAATCCGCGCCGGTGGAAAACGCCCGCCCCTCACCGGTGATAACCACGACCCGGATCTGTTCATCTTCCCCGGCATCGCCCAGGGCCGCCTGAAAATCCGCCCACAGCTGCCTGTTCATGGCGTTTAGCACCTTTGGCCGGTTGAGTCTAATCGTGGCAATGCCATCGTCTTTTTCGTAAATAATACATTCAAATGCCATTGTTTCTCCTGTCGGTGTACAAAATTAATTGTTCCATCAAAACGATAAGTACGCTTTCCTGCGTGCCTATTTCACAAAGGTATCAAAGATTTCGAATTCCGTTTCCAGGCGGTTGAACATGGGCAGCGCCTTTTTCTTTTGACGCAGGGCAATGGCCGTGATCAGCGCATTGAGCAGGCTCATCGGTGCCGTATACGATTCGAAATAGGTTGGAATCTTGGTTTCGGCGATTAGGGCAATATCGCTCAGTCGGGCGGTGGGTGATAATTCGCTGTTGGTAATCGAAATAATGAAGGGCCCTTTTTGTTTTATTTTTTCTGCAATTTCCACCGTCTGCCGGGTGTGCCGCGTAAAACTGATGGCCACCAGAACGTCTTTTGGACCGACATCGCGCAATTGTTCGGGAAGGTCTCCGACCCCCAATTCCACGAGTCGGACGGAATTTAAGAAAAATCGCAGATCAAACGCCAGGTAAAAAGCCAAAGCGTAACTGGCCCGCAACCCCAATACATACAGGTTTCTGGCCGCGCATAGCTTATCCACCGTCTGATCAAATGCATCGGCGGAGATCTTGGATCCCAGTGCCCGGATTTTTTCAATGTCGCCGGACAGGATCTCGGTAAAAAGCGACGGGCGGCCCCCAAAGGCCCGGGCCGATTCCATCAACCGGGCCGATGTGGAGCAGTCGGCCAGCATTTTTTCCCCGACGACCCTTTTAAATTCGGAAAGGCCTGAAAACCCGAGGCCATTGACAAACCGAATCACCGTGGCTTCCGACACATGTGCCCGGCTGGCAATCTGGGTGGTATTCAATAAAATCGCCTGGTTCAAATGGTGAAAAATATAATCGGCCACTTTCCGCTGGCTGGGGGGAAAAGACGGGTACGCGTCCGAGATCTTTTGAAGAATTTTTTCCATGCTGGCAACCCGATTGATGAATATTTTTCATCAAATTTTTTTTGACGTATTTATTTCATTGTTGATTTCATTCGTCAAGCGAATAAATATCTTTTTCTGCCATGGGAATGAATCGACCATGGCGGCCGCCAATGCCTCCGGATGTCGCGACGCCGAAGGCACGTTTTACCGTTAATCGATCATGGGTGAACAAGTGAACCAGACCACTTCCGTCAGTGTGATTATTCCGACGTTCAACCGGGCCGGGATGCTTCAAACGGCTATTGATTCCGTCCTTGCGCAACGGTTTAACGATTACGAACTTATCGTCGTTGATGACGGGTCTACGGACAGCACCCCCGCTTTACTGGCTACCTATGGCGAAAAAATCACGTCTGTCCGCCAGGAGAATCAGGGTGTCAGCGCGGCCCGCAACACCGGCATCCGCGCCTCCCGGGGCGCGTTGATCGCCTTTCTCGATTCGGATGACCGCTGGCTGCCGGATAAACTGGCCGTTCAGGCGGCCAGTTTTGACGCCCGGCCGGATATGATGATCTGCCAGACCGAAGAGATCTGGATCCGCAACGGGGTCCGCGTCAATCCGAAGAAAAAACATGCCAAGCCGTCGGGAAATATTTTCGGGCGGTCCCTGGCATTATGCCTCGTCAGTCCGTCGGCGGTAATGCTCAGGCGGGAACTCTTTGATGATGTCGGCCTTTTCGACGAAACCCTGCCGGCCTGCGAAGATTACGATCTGTGGCTGAGAATCAGCTGCCGCTATCCGGTCCACCTGATCGATCAGGCGCTGATCGTTAAAACCGGCGGCCATTCGGATCAGCTCTCCCGGCAGGCCGGACTGGATAAATACCGCATCCGGTCCTTGAAAAGGCTCATTGAAAGCGGACGCTTATCCGATAATCAGCGATCACAGACGATAAAAGTCCTCATGGAGAAATGCCGGATCTACGCAGATGGGTGCCGAAAACGGGGACGGGAGGAAGAAGCCGACCGTTTCCAGGAATTGTCGATTGGCTGTTGACGATGGCCGATTTAATGAAACCCGTCAATTTTATCCGGGTATAGTGAAAGGCCCCTGGTTTTATTGCCCCTGTTTTAGTAAATCAGATCCATCGCCGATATCCACCATCGATATTCAATCGTCAACAGCCAATCGACAATCTTAGGTCATCCGCTCAATCTCGGCCAGCTTTTCCTTTAAACGTTTCGCCGATACCGGCTGGGGAACTCTGAGTTCCTGGGCGAAGACCGAAACCTTGAACGCTTCCAGCAGCCAGAAATACGACTCAATGGCGACGCGTTTCTCCGCAGATGTTGCCGGTGACAACGTGGAGAGCAGGATATCCAGGTGCTCTGAAAAGGGGCGGATGGTTTCGGCTTTCCGACGATCTTTTTCCAGATCCACAACCGCACGCTGGGTCCGGATCAAAATGGCGCGTATATATAAAGGTAGCCTGTCCAGCCGATCCGGATCGTACAGGGTGATAAAATTTTTCGGAGCCAACCGATCCAGATCCTGCTTTCGTTGACAGATAAATTCGTGAATGGATGGGTGGGACCGATATTGGGTGGCCAGCTTTGCCAGTCGCGTCCGGGTATCGTGGGAGGCGTTCAGAATCGGTTCAACAACTGCGATCAGCGACTGTCCGGTCTGATGAAGCCGGGGCCTTGCCGCATCCAGGCAGGCGGTAAATTGCTCTTCCATCCGAATATTTTTGGCAAACCATATTGTCGTTACTTTGTCGAACAACTGCCGGTTCACTTCGGGAATACCACCGAAAAAAAGTGTTTTGGGTGCCACTGAACCTGATAGTTTCAGGGATTTTTTCAGAAACTTCATCTCCTTTGCCAGGTGCAGGGTGGCCAGTCTTCGTACGCCCGCCACATGGGCGGTCACCGCCCGGTCCCAATGTGAAAACAACCGCAGTCCGACCAGGCCGGGCGGGCCTGTCTCAACAACCAGGCCCGGATAGGCTATCCAGACAGATCCGTCCGATGCGGCCAGTTCCACGGTATTTGGGATGTCACCCAAATCCCAGCGTGCAAGACCGCTGCGTTCCCATTTTTCTCTTTGGAGAGAAAATTTTTCCAGATCATGTGCCGGCCGGAGAGTCCCCCGCAAAGCAGCCGGATCCCGGCTGTTTTGAATTTCCCGCCCGTCGGGGTCTGTCAGGACACACCGCATTTTCAGGTAATCCGGTAAGAATTCGACCGGCCATGCGGTCGCCGGAATGTGCACGCCAAAGCGATGGTACAAAATCTTCCCCAGAACATTGACCAACGGCTCCGCGGTTGCATCGCCAGGCATCTCTTTTTCGATCTTTTCCATAACCTGGGGGATCGGCCCCAATTGCCGGCGATAATTTTTTGGCAACCCCTTGACCAGGGCCTGTATCTTCTCACCGATCAATCCGGGTACCAGCCAGTCCAGGGCCCCCGCGGGTATCGCTGCCGCGGCACCGGCGGGAATCCTTACGGTGACCCCGTCTTCCGGCCCACCCGGATCGTATACGTAGGTGCAGGGATATCTGCCGGTTCCAAAGCCGATGGTGTCGGGAAAATCATCCAGGACACAATCTTTCAGCTGATACTGGACCAGGTCGTCTTGTGTCACCCGCAAGAACGTGTCTCCGCCGGCTTTCCGTATTTTCTGACGGAGCAGACGGATATTCCAGATACCGGTCAAGCGCTGGCGATAAAAATCAGCCAGTGCCTGATTTCCGACAAACAGGTCCCGGCGCCGCAGCCGGTTTTCCAGATTGAGAACGGCTTCAACCTGGTGCAGGTTATGGGAAACAAATGGAAGCGGCGTTAGAAGATCACCTTTTACCAGTGCATTTTCAATAAAAATTTCGCAGGCTTTCTCCGCATCGATCCGCCCGTACACCAGGGAGCGTCGGCCAACGATCACCAGGCCAAACAGGCTGACCTGCTCGACACCCATCACCGTCTCTTTTTTCCGATCCCAATGGGGATTCGAAAATGTTGATTTGCATCGATCCCCGGCCAGTGGTTCCAGCCAGTCGGGGTCGATATTGGCGACAATACGGGCAAACAATTGGGAAGTCAGCACCATTTCAGCGGCCACAATCCATTTTCCCGCCTGGTTAAAGAGACCGGAACCGGGAAAAATCATCACCTCACGACCTTTGGCGGCCGTATAGACATTTTTCTCTTTCCGGCAGGCAATATTGGATAAAAAACCGCTCAGGATCGATTGATGGACAGCGGTGTAGCGTGATGAAAAGCCCTCTTTCTTTCCCGCCGTAAGGGTATCCGCGTCAGGCAGTGTGCCAGCGGTCATATTCGATTCTTTCAGCACGGTGCAAAGCTGGCGATAGACATCCTTCCATTCACGCATTCTTCGATAGGAAAGAAAATGTTTCCGGCAAAACCGCTTCATTTTCCGGCTCCCCCCGCCCGTCGACAGTTCGGCTTCAAAGTGCCGCCAGATATTCAGCAGGGTAATAAAATCCGATGCCGGGTCGATGTGGGCGGCATGAATCCGATCCGCTTCTTTTTTCAGTTCCAGGGGACGTTCACGCGGGTCCTGAATACTCAGGGCTGCGGCGATAATGGTGGTTTCCGCCAGGCAGCCACGGCGATGGGCTTCAATCAGTATCCGGGACAAACGTGGGTCAATGGGCAGCCGGGCCATCATTTTACCATCGGCGGTTAACCGGTACCGATGGCGGGTTTTCCTGTTTTTCCGATTGGCCGGGGGAGGTGAAATCGCGTTCAACTCCAGAAGGAGCTGATAGCCGTCCTGAATCATTTTCGATGACGGCGGGTCGATAAACGGAAAATCGGCCACATCCCCAAGGCCGAGGGCGATCATCCGCAAAATCACGTCGGCCAGGTTGCTTCGAAGAATCTCGGGCGGGGTAAACAGCGGCCGTGACAGGTAGTCTTCTTCCGAATAGAGCCGGATGCATACGCCGCCGGCCACCCGGCCGCACCGACCTTTGCGCTGATCCGCGCTGCTTCTCGAGATCGGGTCAACGGGGAGCAGCGTACACCGGGACCGGGGCGTATACCGGGGTATTCGTGCCAGACCGGTGTCGACGACATATTTGATACCGGGAATCGTAAGCGACGTCTCGGCCACGTTGGTGGCGACAATAATTTTACGACCGGAAACGCGGGCAAACACCCTGGATTGTTCGGGCCCGGCCAACCGGGCAAATAATGGGAAGATAACGGTGTGACGGCCGCACCGGCCCTCAAGCAACCGGCAGGTGTCCCGAATATCCTGCTCGGTGGGCATAAAAACAAGGATATCACCATCCCGGCTTTTCCTCTCGATCTTTGCCACGGCAGCAACGGCCATATCGACAGGCGTCCCGTCAAGGCCGCCGGGTTTTGACGCCGGTTCTTCATAGCGCACCTGCACCGGATACATGCGGCCCGACACTTCGATGACCGGTGCATGGTTAAACGCACGGGAAAATTTCTCTGTATCGATGGTGGCCGACGTCACGATCAATTTCAGATGCCGGCGCCGGGAAAGCAGGCGTTTGACAATTCCCAGCGTCAGATCAATGTTCAGACTTCGTTCATGGGCTTCGTCGATAATCAGCGTGTCGTACCGGTTTAAGTAAAGATCTGCCTGAATTTCGGCCAGCAGGATTCCGTCGGTCATGATCTTGATAAACCCATTAGGCGCGGTTTTGTCCCTGAACCGGATTTTATACCCTACCGATTCACCTACCGATTCGCCCAGCTCTTCGGCGATGCGGCGGGCCACCGTTGTGGCGGCAATGCGCCGCGGCTGAGTGCAGCCGATGATCCCGTCAATACCCCGGCCCGCATCCAGGCAAAACTTGGGAATCTGGGTGGTTTTACCGGATCCGGTTTCCCCGGCGATAATCAGCACCCGATGCTTTTCAATGGCGGAAACAATCTCATCTTTTTTCGCGAGAATCGGAAGATGGGTTTCCGGATAGACGGCTGCCGGACAATGCTGTATGCGCCAGGTGCGCCGTTTGACAGAAGCGTCAAGCGCCTGCTCGAGATGTGCCAGACGCCTGGTAACGGTTGCCTGATACAAGGGACCGGGTTTCAGGCGCCTGATTCGGTTGATTTTGTGGTTGAGGCTGTAGCGATCCGCCCCGTACACGGCGGACAAACGAGACCGCGCCCTGCGAAGTCTCTGGTCAATATCGGTCTGGGTTATATCCGGGGCAGACTTGGCTGGATCAGGTACCACCGTTTTTTATCTTTTCCATCTGTGCGTCCGGAATTCCGAGGAAATAGAGCAGTCCGGAGAGATTGTCATTGCTGAGCATACCGTTGCTGTATTTTTTCAATGCGTCTTTTGGGTTGAAGGCAATCGCCAAACCGGCATTTTGCAACATGAAACGGTCATTGGCGCCATCCCCGACGGCAACAATCTGGTCCGGCGAAATATTTTCGCGCTCGGCAATCTCGTTCAGAATATCTGCCTTGGATTGGGCGTCGATGATCCGCCCCTTAATCTCACCGGTGACAACGCCGTTTTTAATCTCCAGCTCATTGGCAAAAACATAGTCCAGATTGAGGCGATCTTTCAGGTAATCAGTGAAAAAAGAAAATCCCCCCGACACCACAGCGACCTTATATCCCATAAAATGCAGGGTCGCGATGAGGTCTTCGGCACCCGGTGTTAAATGAACAGTGTCAAAAATAGACTCAAGCTGGGTTCGGGTCAGGCCTTTCAGTAAACGAATCCGTTCTTTAATAGCCTGGACAAAATCGATTTCACCGTTCATTGCCCTGGCCGTCACATCTTTGACGCGGGCCCCCACCCCCGCAATTTCCGCCATTTCGTCAATCACTTCGCCCTGGACAAGTGTACTGTCACAATCAAAGATAACGACCCGCTTGGGTTTATTAAAAAGATCTTCATCCCGCAACGAGACATCCAGGCCGGTCTCTTCTGAAAATGCATAGTATTCTTCTCTCAAAAGCGCCATGTCGTCCAGGTCCGATCCATCCAGGGACAACTCCATGGCGATATAATTTCCCCGGGCAATCATCCGGATTGACTCAATGTTTACACTGTTTTTGGCACAGATTTGAGAGACAGAGGCCACAATCCCCGGTCGGTCATGCCCCATGACGGTTAAGATCATCAATTCTTTGCTGGGATTGCGTCGACCCGCTTCATACGGCTCCACATGCAGCCCCAGTTCAAACTTGGATTCGATGGGAGACATCCGTTCCATCATCTCATCATAAGAAAAAGTAGAAGTGCTCAGATCCACCACCAGAAACATGGAGAAATGCCCCCGTACCGAGCGGGCATCAATATCCACAATGTTGATATTCATATCAGAAAGGGCCTGGGAGATACGGTGCGCGAGGCCGGGTTGATCTTTGGCGACGGCTGAAATAACGTATAAGGAACTCATTTAGACTCCAACAATTCGGTAATCGGCAAAATGAAAAGCGCCTGCTTAAGGCGCCCGATCCATATAGCATAGATTTTAATTCTCGTACACCTGATTAAAAAATAACCTCCCGATCTCAAGCATTCAACATTCAGGGCCGGTTGCCTGAGTTTCAGTTTCAGACCATTTATCCCACAAACATTTTTCCCGGCGCATCCAATACCTGCCGGATTGCCAGGGAAAGTTGTTTCAGCATTAACGGCTTGGAAAGAAACGCCCGGATACCCACCGCTTCAATCTCCTCGGGAGATATCTCGCCCAGCAACCCGGAATATAAAATTATCGGGATATCCGGACGAATTTCAAGCAGGGCCCTGCTTAATTCAATTCCGGTCATTCTGGGCATGGTCAGGTCCGTAATGACCAGGTCAAACGCTTGCGGGTTCTCACTGAATACTTTCAGCGCAACCTGGCTGTCCGTCTCCATATGAACATGGTAGCCCATCCGTTTCAACCCCTCTTCGGCCATGGCCACCAGCGCTTTTTCATCGTCAACGAAAAGAACGCTTTCTTTCCCCGGTATCATTTTATCCGGAATCGATTCCTCTGTCGGGGTTTGATCTCCCTCATACTTTGGAAGAAGTACGTGGAATTCCGTCCCCTTTCCTACCTCGCTTTTGACCCGAACAGCCCCTCCACAGCCATTAACAACACCATGGATCATGGCGAGCCCCATGCCGGTACCCTTTCCCGGCTCCTTGGTAGTGAAAAACGGTTCAAATATTCGGTCAATATTCTCTGCTTCGATACCGCAGCCGGTATCTTTGACGATGAGTCGTATAAAAGAACCCGGTGTCAATTCCGGGAAAAAATCTATGTTCTCATCATCAACCTGGTATTCATCCAGCCGCACTGTCAGTATTCCCCCTGATTCCATGGCATGCGAAGCATTGGTACAAAGGTTCATAAGAATCTGGTGTATCTGTGTCGGATCTGCAAAAACAGAGTCTGACTCAGCCAGAATTTCGAACTTAAATTCAATGGTGGAGGGCAGGGTCGCACGCAGCATCTTGAGTGCTTCCTTGACAATAATTTTCATTTGAACCGGCTGGATTTCCTGGTCGGTCTGCCGGCTGAAGGTCAAAATCTGCCGCACCAGATCTTTCGCGCGCTTCGTCGATACAATCACACGTTCAAGGGTCTGATGAACCGGGCTTTCCTCCGGCGCCTGAAAAGTCGCCAGTTCAGTATACCCCATTATGGCCGCCAGAATATTATTAAAATCATGCGCGATCCCGCCAGCCAGCGTGCCGATGGCTTCCATCTTCTGAGCCTGGCGTAATTCTTTTTCCATCTGGATCTCGTTGGTGATATCTCTTGTAACAGAGACAAAGTGGGTCATCCGGCCCTGGTCATCCTTAATCGGAGAAATAGTGACTTCCACCTCACGTATACCGCCATCTTTCATTTTGCTGGACATCTGCCCGCTCCATATCTTTCCAGCGGACAATACCCCCCACACCGCCCTGTAAAATTCTTTATTCTGATTACCGCCCCGAAGAATCCGGGTATTTTTTCCTCTGAGTTCTTCCCGGGTATATCCGAATATCTTTTCACAGGCCGGATTGGCATGGGTAATGGTCCCATCTATTTCAGTGATCAGAATCCCTTCAGCCGCATGCTCCAGCGCTGTGGCCAGGTGCAGGAGCCTTTCTTCAGCCTGCTTTCGAACAACCACTTCCTTTTTCAGGTTCTCATAAAGCTGAGCATTATCCAGAGAAATGGCTGCCTGGGACAATATAATATTTAAAATCTCAATCCGTTCTCTGGTGAACACATCGGAGGTTAGGTTATTCTCCAGGTACAGCACGCCCTTGGTGGCCTTTTTACGTACAATCGGCATACATAGAATGGACCTGGGTTTATTTTTTACGACATATGGATCTGCAAAAAATTGTTCACTATCCACGGCGTTATTAACAACCAGTGATTCCTGGGTCCGTTCCACATACCGGACAATGTCAACAGACAGGTCTTTACTCTCATCTAACGGTAACGATTGACGGGCCTTGATTTCTTCAGAATCAACCGATACGGACGCTTCCACGTACAAATCCCCATCCTTATTCAGTAGCAATATCCCTTTTTGTGCACCCGCATTTTCGATAATGATCTGCATCAACTGGTGCAGCAGGTCCTCCAAAACAACTTCACTGGAAATCGCCCGGGTGGCTTTCATAATTGTGGCGATATCCAGGTCTTTACGCATTCGATGTGGATAGATGTCCACTTTCCTGTCCATTACTTCTTTGTCCGCCACTTCTTTAACATCTATTGCCTCATCGGAGCGGTCCACCATCAAAAATGAAAACGACTTGTCAATCGCCCGGACCTTGGCCAACGCGCCCCATCTTTCGTAGGCTGATCGGGCTTTCATCATCGTATCGGCGGCCTGCTGACGTTTTCCGGTTTTTTCATAAAATAGGGCGGTCCGTTCAAGAATCAGGGCCTCTTCGTTGCGATAGCCATGTTTTTTGGCTAGTTTTGCAGCCGTCCGATAATATTTTTCCGCTTCCGCTTCTGAACCCAACACCGATAACCGTTCGGCCTCTACAAGATCGTATTTGTGCTGATGATTCATTGGAGCATGCCTGGCCCAATGTTTCATCTTTTTTTGGTTTTTTATTACTTTTTTTAGAACATGATTCTGTTCGGCTGATTCAGCGTCGGAATACAGAGCCAAGATAGATAGTGAATCGTAAAAATATAACATTGGTGTACTCATCGATCCGATTAAAGCGTCCTTATGGGCCAACGTCATTTTAGCGAATCCCACTGCCTTGGAATAGTTTCCAAAAAGATAATTCAAATATAGTTTCATTAAATATATAGATGAGAGTGTTGCTTTGTCCATGGCTCCACGAGCCACTGGTATTGTTTGTACCTCGTCGAAATATTCTCCAGATATACTGCAGGGGGTCTCCACCTCATCCTTCAGATTAACGACGACCTGATGAACCATCTCTTGATATTGATATGCAAATTCATGATTTAATCTACGAATAGCTTCACTATATTTTGAAAACCGTCTCTCTACTTCAAGCAACTCAATA
>QNYZ01000055.1 GCA_003973265.1 Deltaproteobacteria bacterium
AAATTTATATCCAATCCTTGTCGCTTTTTCGATAATTCGAGAATGAATACTCCCATGTGGAAGACTTATTGACGTTACCTCAATTCCGATTTTTTCCTCGATAGTATGTTTAGATTTCTCTAGTTCATATTCCAATTCATTTAGTGAACCAAAAACAAAATTCTATGATATAGTAGTAGCTGAAGCATAAGGTAGTGTAAAAACAATGTAAGCGTCAAATAAACCCCATCTTCCCAAGTAGGACAGGAGGTGGCATGATGTCGGTAAAAAATTTAAGGAGGCGACATCATGTGCGAAGGGGGTATATCCAGAGCCGGACAGATTGAACAAAAGCGCACATACTGGAAAGAACAGATCGATAGATGGCGGCAAAGTGGTTTAAGTCAGGCCGAATACTGTCGGCGACATGATCTTGTACGTCATCAGATGGCCTATTGGAAAAAGCGGCTTCAAAAGCCCGAACCCGACGTATCCTTTTTTCCGGTCGAATTAAACGGATTCAAAGAAATAGCCTCACGGCCGGAACAAACGCCCCTCTTTCTGGTCATCGGCAACGATTTCAGGATCGAGATCAACGAAGGCTTTGATGCACAGGTTTTACGGCAGCTGATCTTCCTGTTGCAGGCGCTGGCATGATACCGTTGCCATCGCGGGTGTATCTGGCGTTGGGAAGCACGGACATGCGTAAGGCGATAAACGGGTTATCGGTATTGGTTGAACAGGCGCTGGCCCTTGATCCGTTTTCCGGGGATCTGTTTGTATTCTGTAATCGTCGAAGAAATATCATAAAGATTTTGTACTGGGACGAGAACGGATTTTGTTTGTGGCATAAACGTTTGGAGAAGCACCGGTTCAAATGGCCCAGGCGACCGGAAGAGGTTCTGGCGATAGATGCAAGGCAATTAAGCTGGCTGCTGGCCGGGCTTGATTTGTCAAGCGCGCATCAGCGGCTTTACTACCGGCATGCGGGGTGATATTTCTACTTCTTTTTTAAAGAAAACTATTTACAAAACCATCTATATTTGTTATATATTCCGGCATGAATGTCGACCTGAACAGCCTGCCCGATGATGCCAGTTTACCCAAAGATATTGTCATTTCTCTGGTTGACGCAGTAGAAGTAAAATACCGGGAAAAAATCCACTATCTGGAAGAGCAGATCCGTGTATTTAAGAACGAATTGTTTGGCCGCACCAGTGAGAAACTTCCTGAATCGAACCCGTATCAGCTGCCGCTTGTCGATATTGATGATGCCCCTGCCCATGACACCATTCAGCCGGCTGACGATACGATCGTTGTCCCTGCCCACCGGCGCAGGAAGAAAGGACGCAAGCCCCTCCCCAAAGACCTGCCGCGTATCGATATTATCCATGATCTCAGGGAAGATGAAAAGCGGTGCGGTTGCGGTGCCCGGTTAAGCCGTATCGGAGAGGATATCAGCGAACAGCTCGATTATGTTCCGGCTAAGGTGCGGGTAGAGCGTCATATCCGTTATAAATATGCCTGCAAAAATTGTGAAGGGGTTGAGGATGACGGTCCCACCGTCAGGATTGCCCCGCCACCGGCGCAATTGATTCCTAAAAGCAACGCCACGGCAGGTCTTTTGGCGCACATTGTCGTAGCCAAGTTTGCCGATGCCATGCCGTTGTATCGCCAGGAGAAAGTTTTCAAACGTCTGGGCATTTATCTTTCACGGGCGGTGATGGCCAAATGGATGGTTCAGGCGGCCCGACAATGTGCCGGATTAATAGAACTATTGCAGGCCGAGATCCGCGGTGGTCCGCTGATCAATATCGATGAATCGCCGCTTCAGGTACTGAAAGAAGCGGGCCGGGCTAATACCACCCAATCATATATGTGGGTCTACTGCGGCGGCGATCTGGAGCATCCGGTGCTGTTGTATCAATATCATCCCACCCGCAGCGGGAAAGTGGCCCTGGACTTTCTGTCCGGATACCAGGGCTATATTCAAACCGATGACTTTGCCGGATATAATCATCTGGGTCAACAGATGGGTATTGTGCATCTGGGTTGCTGGGCGCATGCCCGGCGTAAATTTTTCAAGGTTGTTCAAGTGCGCAAAAAGCATCGCTCCAGGCGGGTTAACCCCAAAGGCCTGGCCGATCAAGGGCTGGGGTACATCGGTAAACTATACCGGGTCGAAAAAGAGGCCATACAACTTGAATTGAACCCAAATCAGATTTATCAGCTACGCCAGGAAAAATCCAAACCAGTCCTGGAATCTTTTAAAGACTGGCTGACAACCAACCAGCCACTGACACCGCCCACGGGTCTTTTAGGCCAGGCGATCCGTTACACGCTGTCCAATTGGAACAAACTGATCGTTTACATTGAGGACGGCCGTTTAAGACCGGACAACAACCGGGTTGAAAATGCGATCCGTCCCTTTGTGGTGGGTCGAAAGAACTGGCTGTTTGCCGGCTCTCCGGATGGTGCCAGGGCCAGTGCCACTTTCTTCAGCCTGATCGAGACCGCCAGGGCCAACGGTTTGGAACCCTATGGCTATCTCCGGCATCTGTTCGAAAAACTGCCCGTCACACAACAGACCGAACAAGGTTTAAAAACCCTGCTACCTCTAAATATTGATCCAGATTTAATTGCCATCGATCGCTGCGACTGACAGCTTGACTGACGCAATTTTCCCTGCCGGAAAAATAACGACTGCGGGTGTACTTTAATTGACGCTTACCTTCTTAACGTTCCAACGGCCAGTTGTTTGTGCCGGGGGATGACGCAGCCTTTGTTTTTTCTTCGCATGACCACATGGCTGCCTTTTTGGCGGGCTTCGTAAAATCCCAGCTTTTTAAAAGCCTTGATCGCCTTATCCCCAGAAATCCTATGGGCGGAGACCTCGAAGGTCGTCATAATCGGGCGATAGGCCGACTTCATAGGAAATTCCTCTAAATACAGCCCTGTAGCTTCCCGGAGGTTGTTTACGGCCTCCTCAATGGTCTCTCCCTGGCTGGCGGTACCGACCTCGGGACATTCGGCCACGTACAGATTCTCTTCTTTGTGGATTACTGCAGTAAATGTGTTCATCTGTTCACCTCATATCCGGCCATTTAACCGTGCGCAAGCTCTTCAAACTTGTTACGTTTGATAAAAGAATCCAGAACTGAAATTAAAGTCTCCTGATATTCCTTGGGTAGATTCTCCAGCTCTTCAATGCGTTCGATGAGTTGGGTATTTTGCAATTTGTCGGTCTTACTGCTCTTGCCCATTAAAAGATAATCAAGGCTGACGCCGAATGCACGGGCAATATGAGCTAGCGTCTCCAAAGGGGGGTTGGACAACCCTCTTTCATATTTTGAAATTCGTTGGATATCGATGCCGACTTTATTGGCCAGTTGCCCTTGAGACCAATCCCGTTCTCTTCGCAATCGTCTTAGCCGTTCAGGAAAAGCGGATGTTATTTTGATATTTTTATCGTGCATAATGACCTCCTGCCTTAAAACTAATTATAATTTCTATGGAGATCAAACAAAAAATTAATTGACATTGTCAAAATAGAATAATATTTAGAAAAATACGACATAGAAAATTGATAATTTAAAGGTGGGAGCTCGAAAGAAAGGCCATCAACCTCTGAACTTTGGCGAGTCTCGGTTGATGGCCTTCGAAGAGGCCTCAAAGGGATACAACCCTTTGAAACGCATTTCTTTTTCTATCGTATCTCCCCGAAAAAATCAACTATTTGAAAGGAGGTGAGATCTTCATGCAAAGCAGGTTGGAAGTAACGGATCTTTTCAGGAGCGCATTTTTTCTATGCATGGGCGGGCATTTGGAACAGGTTCGGGTCCGCAATAATGGCCGCAGGATCGCCACGTTTTTGATTACCGGTGCGGAACTGGAGCGCCTGGACAACGATTACCGGGCCGGCCGTGCGCGGGTCAACCTGGTTCAGCTGCGAGAATCTTTAAATCATCTGCGGGACGTGATGTTCGACAAACTACGCGAGAACGAGGGGAGAGCGAGATATGACGATAGAAAAAGAGGTGATCGAATCGATCAAGCAAGACGTTGATTTAAAAGCCCTGGTTGAAGCCAGGGGCATCCGCTTAAAGAAAAACGGCAAGGGCTGGTTCGGTCTTTGCCCCTTCCACGACGATAAGAGTCCGTCATTATCCATCAATCCGGTAAAGATGATCAACGACAATTATTATTTTCCCTCAGCGACAATTAGAATTCCCGTTTTATTTAAACGACAGGGGGGGCAAATTTGGATTGCCGGAGGGGGTCAATTTTGGGTTGTCTTTTCTAAAGACAAAACTGATGTCAACTTGAGCTTTTTGAATAACCGAGAAATGGAATAAAAAAGTCTTTAAAATGGTCATAATCGGCCATTTTTTCATTAAAAATTACCCGATTAAGCGAACAGACCCAAAAAATGGCTCGTGCAAAAAGACATTATATTCCCGGTCATGTCTGGCATCTGGGCCATCGATGCGATAAAAGACAAGGGTGGACGCTTAAATAAGAACAGACCTGATTCTGTCAGGCTCAGGGGGGAATCATGGTATATGCAGACCGAACTGCACATTTAAAGGCCGAAGGCGCCTATGCCGTTCTGGCCAAAGCGCAATTATTAGAAGCGGCTGGACGTGAAATTATCCACCTTGAAATCGGGCAGCCGGATTTTGACACGTTTGATAATATCAGCCAGGCGGGGATGCGGGCCATTGCAGGTGGAAAAACCAACTATACGCCTCCCGAAGGAACGCGTGCGTTTCGGCTTGCGATTGCCGCAGATGCATCCGCCCGGCGAGGCGTTGATATCCGGGCTGAACAGGTCGTGGTCAGCCCGGGTGGAAAACCCAATATTTTTTTTCCAACCCTGGCGCTTGTCAATCCCGGCGATGAAGTGATTTATCCGAATCCGGGTTTTCCCACCTACGAAGCGATGATTGAGGTCGCCGGCGGGATACCGGTTCCGGTTCCACTGGTCGAAGAAAATGATTTTTCTTTCGATTTAGATGCACTTGACAGGCGCATGAACAAAAAAACGAAGATGATTATCATCAATTCACCGAGCAACCCCACCGGCGGTATTATCCCTGAATCAGACCTGGAACAGATCGCTGAAGCTGCCCGAAAGTATGATGCCTGGGTGCTTTCCGATGAGATTTATTCCCGCATCGTATACGACGGGCTGTGTGATGCGCCATCGATATATGCGCTTTCCGATATGGCAGAGCGGACCATTATCATGGATGGTTTTTCAAAAACCTATGCCATGACCGGCTGGCGGCTCGGCTACGGCATCATGCCGGAAGAACTGGCGCAGCGTGTGGGGTTGTTGATGACACATGCGGTGGGTTCAACCGCGGAATTTACCCAGTATGCGGGTCTGGAAGCCCTTACCGGTGATCAGGGCCAGGTAGATGCGGTGGTGGCCGAATACGAAAAACGCCGCAATGCAATTGTGGATGGGTTAAACAGCCTGCCCGGTATCTCCTGCCAGAAGCCACAGGGCGCGTTTTACGTTTTTCCGAATGTTTCAGGATTGGGTAAATCATCCGATGAAGTTGCCAACTGGATCTTAGAAGATGCCGGTGTGGCGCTTCTTTCCGGCACATCTTTCGGTAAGATGGGAGAGGGCTATCTGCGTCTGTCGTATGCCAATTCGATCGAAAATATCGAATTGGCCATTGGTAAGATGGCAGAGGTCCTGGGATAAGATAGCAGAGATCCTGGGCTAATGCTTCCAGCGTGAGGGGCGGATTCTGATCGGCCCTTTTAAACCTGGCACCGGGAATGGCAGGCCGTTTGTCATTTCTGATGGTTTTTTCGATCCAGTAAAAAATTTTTATAAATCTGATAGTGCTCGGTCTGTTCATAGGCAATCGGCCGGATCGGAGACCGGTCAAAATTGTAGATCGTCGCCCCGTCAAAAGCCATGAGGATCGGGGAGTGGGTCACGATAATGAACTGCGCATGACCCGCCTGGCTGTTTGTGTTGAGAACGTCTAAAAGTTCGAGCTGGCTGCGCGGGGAAAGGGCGGTTTCAGGCTCATCCATCAGGTACAGGCCCTTGACCTGGTAGCGGTTCCGAAAAAATGACATCATCGACTGGCCATGGGACTGGGTAACCAGGGATTTTCCACCGAAGTATTTCAGGTAACCGGGGTCAGTGGTGGCCCAGTCGTCCAGAAAAGAGGTGAAGTCTTTGAAAATATCAGATCCGAAGAATGAGCCGGGCACCGGTCCGGCTGACCACTCGGGCCTGAGATACTTGTAAAACAGCTCTTCAAAGGGATTGTGCCGACAGCGGGTATTTCCGGCGGCACGCCAGATATGGATACCGCAGGCATGAGACAGTGCCTCCAGCAGGGTTGATTTACCGCTGCCATTTTCACCGATAAAAAAAGTGACCGGTGTATCAAAGGTAAGGCGCCGGGTCTGGTGAAAGATTGGTAAATTAAAGGGGTAGTTCTCAGTCTCCGGATATTTTTCATTTAAAAATGAGATGCTTTTTAAATGGAGTGTCATGTTTTTTCCCTGATCAACTGGTTTTGTCCAAACCTGCGTGTACGATGTGTACGAATGGAAGGCCATTAAGAAAAGAACCTGTCCGGACCAAGCCCTGTTGTCCGGGCCTGGAACCCGCCTTTATGAGAACTACAGACCCCTGAAGGTGTTGCCGGCCCGTTTCAATCCATTTCAGCGTGCATGATTTTTTTACCTGGTTCATACAGATAGAGAAGGGGCGGTTTATTGTCAAGCAGGAGGCATTACTTTTTATGCCGGCCGGAATCGTGGACATGGCAGGGCGTTAATGCCATGGGCTTGACAGTAGTTATTGTATACGGTATACAAAAAATTGACAGAGAATCTTCAGCAGGAGGATAATATAATGACAGAAATTAAAGCACCGATGCCCGGCGTGATCTGTGATGTCAAGGTCAAGCCCGGCGATACGGTGATTGCCGATCAGGAAGTTCTCACCCTGGAAGCCATGAAAATGGAGATGCCCATTGCCTCGACAGCAGCCGGCACGGTGGCCGAAATTAAATGCGGCAAGGGAGATGCGGTTCAGGGCGGCGATCTGCTGGTGGTAATCAAATAAGATGGGAGCGTCCACGCCATGAATGAATCAACAACCCACCAGAGTGAACTTTCGCGGCTGAGCAGGCTCAAAGCGCGGGCGGAAATGGGCGGTGGCCCCGCGGCCATTGATAAACGTCATCAACTGGGAAAACTGACCGCCCGGGAGCGGCTCGATCTGCTTTTTGACCCGGACAGCTTTGTTGAGATCAACGAGCTGGCCGAGAGCCAGGCCGTGGATTTCGGCATGCAGAAAAAAAAGGTGCCCGGAGACGGAGTGGTGATCGGGTTCGGGAATATCGACGGCCGCCTGGTTTTTGCCTACGCCCAGGACGCCACCGTGCTCGGCGGCTCGGTGGGGACGATCCACGGCGAAAAAATATGCCGGATTATGGACGAAGCCTTGAAGGTCAAGGCGCCGATTGTTGGATTGTTTGATTCCGGCGGCGGGCGGCTTCACGAAGGATTTTTTGCCTCAAAAGGTGTCGCCGGCATGTTCTACCGGAACACGGCCGCATCCGGAATTATCCCCCAGATTTCGGTGATGATGGGGCCCTGCGCCGGGGTATCGGTCTATTCACCGGCGCTCACTGATTTTGTTGTGATGGTGGAAGGGACCAGCCAGATGGTGATTACCGGGCCGGGCGTGATTAAATCGGTTACCGGTGAAGAAGTCACGCTGGAAGAACTGGGAGGTGCCAGGGTTCACAGCGAAATCACCGGTCAGGCGCATCTGGTGGCAAAAAACGATACCGAATGTCTTGAGACTGTCCGTAAACTGCTGGCCTATCTTCCGTCCAACAACGAAGAAACGCCGCCGGTGGCCGACGCGGTCGATGACGACCCCCAGCGGACCGACGATACCCTGGAAACCATCGTGCCGGACAATTTCCGAAAAGCCTATGACATGCGTAAGGTGGTTCGCCGGGTGGTGGACAATGGCAATTTTTTCGAGCTGCTTCCCCGCTTTGCCAGGAATATTATTACCGGTTTTGCCCGGCTGGACGGCATCACCGTCGGCATTGTCGGTAATCAGCCGATTATTCTGGCCGGCTGCCTCGATGTGGACAGCTCTGACAAGGCGGCGCGGTTTATCCGTTTTTGCGACGCTTTCAATATTCCTTTGATTAATTTTGTTGATGTGCCGGGATACTTCCCCGGCGTCAAACAGGAACATCTTGGTATTATCCGGCACGGGGCTAAAATGCTTTATGCCTACTCGGAGGCGACGGTGCCGAAAATTACCCTGGCCCTGCGCAAAGAATACGGCGGCGCGGTTATGGCCATGTGCTGTGTCGGTATGGAAGTCGATCTCATGCTGGCCTGGCCGATTGCCAAACTGGTCGTATTGGATACGGCCACGGCGGTCAATCTGATTTTCAGAAAAGAGATCCAGGCGGCCGATGACCCGGAAGCTTTCCGGCAGCAGATGATCAAAGAATACGACCATAAATATTCCAATCCTTTTCATGCGGCATCCAATATGCTGGTGGACAAGGTGATTGCGCCCGGGGAGACCCGCCCGCAATTGATCAAGGCCCTGCGGATGTTAAAGAATAAAGCGCGGCCGAAGCGGTCCCGGCGGCATGGCAATATCCCTTTGTAGTCGCGGCGATGGCGGAGAAAGGAATAGTCAGCCGCAGACGAACGCAGACATTAATGAAGGGAGCCGGTTGGGAGACCTCTTTTGTCGGCGTCGGTCTGCGGCTAAAAAATACGGCTTGAAAGGACGATACCATGGATTTTACGCTTTCCAAAGAACATCTCTACATTCAAAAGGCCGCCCGGGAATTCGCGCGCGGAGAATTTACCGATGTGGCCCGTGAATTTGATCTGAACGAAACCTTTCCCGAAAAAATTCTCGACAAGGCTCGCAAGCTGGACCTGATCGGATTATTTATCCCCGAGGAATACGGCGGGCCCGGCCTGGGGTTTCTCGAACACGCCCTGGTTCTGGAAGAGTTCTGGAAGATCGATCCCGGCATCGGGCAACAGCTCTGCTCGGTCAGCTTCGGGGCAGAGGAACTGCTTCTTTTCGGCACGGAAGAGCAGAAAAAGAAATACCTGAATCCGCTTTTTACCGGTAAGGGCATCATGGGCTTTGCCATCACCGAGCCGGAGGCGGGCAGCGATACGGCTGCCGTGGCCACCACCGCCGTCAAAGATGGCGACGACTACATCATCAACGGCAGCAAGGTGATGATCGGCAACGGTACGGTGGGCACGTTTTTGCTTGTTTTCTGCCTGACCCACCCGGAGGTAAAATCAAAAACCGGCCGCCACAGCATTATCATCGTGGAAACCGACCGGGACGGGTACAAGGCCGATGAAATGGAAGGCAAGATGGGCTTGCGCTGTTCCGACACCGCCGCCGTCTACTTTAATAATGTCCGGGTGCCCAGAGAAAACCTGGTGGGCAGGGAGGGCGACGGTTTTATCCAGCTGATGCAGTTTTTTGACCGCTCCCGCGCCTACGTGGCCGCCCACGGGGTGGGCCTGGCGCAAGGGGCCATGGATCAGGCGATTGCCCATATCAAGGGCCGCAAACAGTTCGGACGGCCCATCGGGACGTTCCAGGCCACTCAGTTCAAAATCGCCGAAATGGCTACCAAGATCGAAATTGCCCGAAACATGACCTACAAATCGGCCTGGCTGCTTGACAACGGCATGGCCGACACCAAACTGACCGCCATGGCCAAACTCTACGCCTGCCACATGGCCGTTGAAGTCGTCGACGAGGCGCTTCAGATGCATGGCGGCTACGGTTACTTTAACGATTACGATATTGAACGATTCTACCGGGCGGCCAAGGTCCTGGAAATCTACGAAGGCACCAAGGAAGTGGAAAAGATTATCATTGCCCGGGAAGTGCTGGGTAAAATGTAACCCGCCGGGCACCCGGCATCTGGTGAAATTGGAGCTGTTTATGAATTTATTCGAAAATATACGCGTATTGTCTCTGGAACAGGCCACGGTCCTGCCGTATCTCACCTATCGGCTGGCCATGGACGGCATGGAAATCATTCGCCTCGAACATCCCAGGTACGGCGATCCCAACCGCTTTATCGGTGACAACGTGCTCAATGAAAAGCGGATGAACGCCTATTACCTGACCATCAATGCCGGGAAAAAAGCCCTGACCATTAACCTCGCCGATCCCGAGGGGCAAACGCTTTTTCGATCGCTGATCAAAGAATTGAAGATCGATATCTTTGCGACCAATCAGCTGCCCCGCAATTATGCCAAGCTGGGGATTGATTACGAAACCTTGAAGTCGATCAAGCCGGATATTATCTGGCTGGGGGTCACCGGGTTTGGGCCGGACAGCAACGAGGGGGCTTATGATCCCATTTTGCAGGCCCGGTCCGGGTTGATGGAAGTGACCGGCGAGGCCGACGGCCCGCCCATGGTAATGGGAATCCCCCTGCCGGACATGGGCACCAGCGAGCATGCCTACGGTCTGCTGATGAAAGCGCTTTACCAGCGTGAAGTCACCGGCAAGGGGGCCCGGATCGATCTTTCCATGTTCGAATCGTCTCTCTCCTGGCTGACAGTACCCATCACCATGACGGCCAGCTATGGCAAAACCGTCTCCCGACGGGGAAATACCCACGAGTTTTTCAGCCCGGTGTCGGTCTATGAAACCAGGGACGGCTTTGTCTACATTGCTGCGGGCAATGACCGTCAGTGGCAATCCATTGTGTCCCAGGAGATATTCAAGTCCCTTGACCGGCCGGAATACGAGAAAAATGAGGGGCGCATCCGGGATGTCGCCAACCTGAACCGGGCCATCAATGCGATCACCCGGCAGCATACGACCGACGAATTGATTGCGCTGTTTACATCGATCACGGTGCCGATCAGCAAAATCAATCGGATTAAAGATGTAATCAGCGACCCGCTGGTTGAAAAGAAACTGCTTCATGCCCGGGACCCGGTGACGGGAACGGAGATTACCCTGGCCCCGTCGCCCTATATGACGCCGCTGCTTAAGGAGAATAACCGGCAGGTTGATTTTCCCCCCCGGTTTGGCGAGCATAATGCCCGGATTTACGGACAACTGGGGTATTCGGAAGAGGCGCTGGCCGATTTAAAAGACAAAGGCGTCATATAAAAGGCTGGGAGGCTAAAAGGCTGGGAGGCTGGGAAGCTAAAAGGCTGGGAGGCTGGGAAGCTAAAAGGCTGGGAGGCTGGGAAGCGTGAAGGATGGGAAGCTTAAAAGCGTTCATGCTTTCCAGCGGATATGGAGATTATGCCACGCGAAAAAACGGCAGACATAAAATCGGGCCCCTTACGGGTTATCGACCGGCCTGCATCCTTCGGCCAGCATGTGTATCAGGATTTGCGGCTGGCGATTGTTCGGGGCGACCTGGCTTCGGGTGACCGCCTGATCGAAAATCGGATTGCCGAAGCCATGGGGATCAGCCGGACGCCGGTGCGCGAAGCGCTCCATAAGCTCGAACGCGAAGGGCTGATCGTCCAGGGAGAAAAACGGGGATTCGTCGTGTCCGGGTTTGGTCCCAGGGATATCGAAGAGACTTTCGGTATTCGCAGCGTTTTGGAAAGCTACGCGGCCGGGCTGGCCGCCATGCGGTACCGCAAGGGGGACCTGGCACCGCTGGTAGAGAAGATCGATGAATTTGAGGAATGTCTGGAACAGGGGGAAATGGGCCGGCTGGTAGCGATCAATACGGAATTTCATCAATTGTTATATGCCTTAAGCGGCAACGCCCGTCTGATCGCCATGATCGATACCCTGCGGGATCAATTTTACCGGTTTCGTAAAATTATTCTGCAACGGAAAACGCTGGCCCGGGCCAGCCATGCCGATCACCGCAAAATGCTGGCCGTCATCCGCAGACGGGACGTGGAAAAGGCGGAACGCCTGGTGAGGCAGCATATCCTTAAGGGCCAGGCGGCCGTCCTCGCCGATTTTGATAACGTGGATAAAAAGGGATAAGGAAATATCGCATGTCAGAGAAGAAAACCAGAGTGTTGATCGCCAAACCGGATCTGGACGGGCATGATCGCGGGGCCAAGGTTGTGGCACTGGCCCTTCGGGATGCCGGCATGGAAGTGATCTATTCCGGCCTGCATCAAAGTATTGACCAGATTCTCAATACAGCCATGCAGGAATCGGTGGATGTGGTCGGCCTGAGCATCATGACCGGCGGCCATCTTCCGATCTGCAGGCGCCTGTTCAAGCGGATGCAGGCGATGGATATGGAAGATGTTCACGTGGTGGTGGGCGGGGTGATTCCCAAACAGGATATCCCCGCACTGAAGGAGTTAGGGGTTGAGGCGGTCTTCCCGGGGGGAACGCCGTTCGATGAGATTGCGGAAACGATTAAGTCAATGGAAAGAATCGACGATTGAATATTGACTGTCTGTGGAATCGTTTCGCCCTGCCATTTTTATATGATTGGCAAGATACCTTCAGTCGATGATATTCAACAGCCAATAGTCAATCCAAAAAGTCGGAGGACGCCATGGGCGTTGCCAGATATTTAAAAAACGAAAAAGGCGGCATCGACGATGTCATCTATCAGTCGGGTATTCACGTAAAGCCAAATTATACCCCACAAGACCTGGACGAGGTGGGGTTTGATTACCAGGCGGATCTGGGCGATCCGGGCGAGTTTCCGTTTACCCGCAGTCTGCATCCGCAAGGGTATCGCAGCCGGGCCTGGACAACCCGGCAATACACCGGGTTCGGTACGCCCGAAGAGACCAATCAGCGGTTTCGATATATGATCTCCCACGGTCAGACCGGTCTCAACGTGGCTTTTGACCTGCCCACCCAGATGGGGCTCGATTCGGACGACCCCAAAGCCGAAGGGGAGGTCGGTCGGGTCGGCATGGCCGTCGATTCCCTGCGGGATTTCGAGATCGCCTTTGCCGGTATCCCCTTTGATAAAATCGGCTCCGGGCTCACCATCAATGCCAACGCCAGTGTCATGCTGGCCATGTACCAGGCCGTGGCTGAAAAATTCGGATTTCCCAGGGATAAGATCAGCGCCACGCCCCAGAATGACATCTTAAAAGAGATGATCGGCCGCGGTGCCTGGATATTTCCGGTGGAACCGGCCGTGCGGTTGGTGGGCGATACCATTGAATACGCCATGAAGGAGCTGCCCCGGTGCAATCCGGTCAGCGTCTGCGGCTACCACATCCGTGAATCGGGGGCCACGCCGGTCCAGGAGATTGCCTGCGCCTTTGAGATTGCCCGGGCGTATATTGATAACGTGGTCGCCCGGGGCATCAAGGCGGCTGATTTTGTGGGGCACCTGACCTTTAACTTTAACGTATACGGCAACATGTGGGAGCAGATCGCCAAATTCCGGGCGGCGCGGAAAATATGGGCTAAAATGCTCCGGGCTGATTACGGGGTGACCGAAAAAAAGAAGCTGTTTCTGCGGGGCCTGTTCGGCGGCGGCGGCAGCGGGCTCACCAAAGACCAGCCGGAAAATAATATTATCCGGGGGGCCTACTACGCCCTGGCCGCGTCTCTGGGCGGTGCCCAGACGACGGCGCTCTGCTCCTTTGACGAGGCGTACACCATCCCCACCCCGCGCGCGGCCCTGCTCTCGCTGCGGACGCTGGAGATTTTAATGGATGAAGTGGGCCTGCGGGATACGGTCGATCCCCTGGCCGGATCGTATTTTATCGAAACCCTGACCAAGCAGATGGAAGACAAGATCCGCGCGGAAATGGCCCGGATTCAGGAAATGGGCGGGATGACCACCGCCGTGGCCAACGGTTCCATCCAGCGGGAAGTGGCCCGGCAGGCCTATGAATTTGAAAAGTCGATCCAGAACGGGGAAGCGATCAAGGTTGGCGTCAACAAGTATACCGAGGGCGAGCAGCCGGAAGTCGAGCTTCACGGGTACAACGAGGCCTGGGCAGAGAAACAGATCGATAATTTGAAAAAATTACGGAACGAACGGGACAATCAACTGGTTATGAAATGCTTGAAGAAATTAACACAAGCCGCTGAAAATGGATATAATGTCATGCCTGAACTGGTTGACTGCTGCCGGGCCTACGCCACGGTGGGGGAAATGACCGGTGTGTTCCGGGAGGTCTTCGGCGAATGGCAGGAACCCCGTCTGTTCTAACGAATTTTATCTGCTGATTGTATCAACCGGCGAACAAAATGGAAAGAGGCTGATCGTGAAAAAAGGAAATTTCCGCCTGGGATGTGATATCGGCGGTACGTTTACCGATTTCGTACTGGTCGACAGTGAGACCGGCAACATTCATGCCCATAAATGTCTGACCACGCCGGACGACCCGTCCGACGCCGTGGCCGAGGGGATGGCCGCATTGTCGAAAGCGGTTCCCGGCATGGCGGCCGATACCACGGAATTCATCCATGGAACCACGCTGGTTATAAATGCGATTATCGAAAGAAAAGGAGCAGTTACCGGACTGATTACAACGAAAGGGTTTAAGGATGTCCTCGAACTGGGCCGGGAGATCCGGTATGATGCCTATGATATCTTTTCCGAATATCCCCAGCCCCTGGTCTCCCGGGAACTGCGCCTGGAAGTCGATGAGCGGATCGCCAGCGATGGCCGCGTGCTCACGGCCCTGGACACTGAATCGGTCACCCGCGCGCTGGCCGAATTGCAGAAAAAGGGGATTGAATCCCTGGCCGTCTGCCTGATCAATTCGTACGAAAATCCGGCCCACGAAGACCGGATCAGGGAGATGGTTCAGTCAAAGGCGCCCGATCTGTTTTTGTCCACCTCGTTTGAAGTCCTTCCCCAGATCCGGGAATACGAAAGAACCAGCACCACGGTCACCAATGCGTACGTCAAACCGATCACGGCCCGGTACCTGGCCAAGCTCACCGACCGGTTGTCCTCGCTGGGATTTGACGGCACCATCTACATCATGCTGTCGTCGGGCGGGATCACCACCATCGAAACGGCCCGGGATTTTCCCGTGCGGATCATCGAATCCGGCCCCACGGCGGCGGTTATCGCTTCCCAGTACTACGGTCGCAAATTTGATATCAAAGACATGTTCTGCTTTGATATGGGCGGCACCACGGCCAAATCCTGCCTGATTCAAAAGGGAAACGCCGGCCTGGTCTCGACCTTTGAGGTCGGACGGGTTCAGCGTTTTAAAAAGGGGAGCGGCCTGCCCATCCAGGTGCCGGTCGTCGATCTGATGGAAATCGGCGCCGGGGGCGGCAGTATTGCCAAGATCAGCAAAATGGGCCTGCTCCAGGTGGGGCCCGAAAGCGCCGGCGCTGCACCCGGTCCGGTCTGTTATGGCCAGGGCGGAGAGGATCCCACGGTGACCGATGCCGATCTGGTCCTCGGGTACCTCGATCCCGATTATTTCCTGGGCGGCACCATGGCGCTGGACAAAGCCGCCGCCGAAAAGGCCATTGCCGAAAAGATTGCCGGGCCGTTGAACACATCGATGGTGACGGCGGCATTCGGTATTCACGATCTGATCAACGAAACGATGGCCGCCGCTGCCAAAACCCATATTGCCGAAAAAGGGGGCAATCCCAATGTCGTCACGATTTCGGCCTTTGGCGGTGCGGGCCCGGTGCACGCCTTCGGGCTGGCCAGAAAAATCGGTGCCCCGAAAATCCTCGTGCCGCCCCTGGCCGGTGTGGGATCGGCCCTGGGGTTTTTCATGGCCCCGGTGGCCTTTGATCTCTCCCGCAGCCACCGGAAGAACCTGGACGATGCCGATTTTACCGAGATTGAGGATCTGTTTGAATCCCTTCAAAAAGAGGGGGTTGCGGCCCTGGGCAGTGCGGTTCAACCGGATGACGTGATATTTGAAAGAACGCTGATGATGCGGTTTGTGGGGCAGGGGGCCGAAACCGATCTGCCCATTGGCCAGAAGCCGTTTAATGAGTGGGAAAAAACCGAAATTCGGGCGCTGTTTGATACGGCCTATAAACGATTGTATGGCCGTACGTATCCCGACAATCAGATTGAGTTTGTTACCTTCAAAGTTCGGGCCGGATTGCCGCCCCGGCCGTTTCATCTCCCGCGTCCGGCCGGGGCCGGCACCACGCTTGAAGAGAGCATTAAGGGCCGGCGCCCGGCATTTTCCCTGATCGAGAAAGATTTTATCCCCTTTACCGTTTACGACCGGACCCGGCTTTTTCCCGGTGCTGAATTCTCCGGCCCGGCCATTATCGAAGAGCGGGAATCGACCATCGTGGTCGGTGAGGCGGCCAGGGTTCGCATTGATGACCATGGATTCGTCTGGATTACAATGGATTGACTATTGAAAAATGGCTGTGGAATAAATGAGTAAAAAAATGATAAAAAATCAACATACCCAATCCCCTTTCGACCCCATTACCCTCGAAATCCTCTGGCGCCGCCTGGTCTCCATTGTAGACGAGGCCGATGCCTCGGTGGCGCGCACGGCTTTTTCGAGCCTGCTGCGGGATGCCCATGACTATACCTGCATGTTTACCGACAGCCGGGGACAGGAACTGGTTCAGGGAACCTTCTGCACACCGGGCCAGGCCGGCGCCATGGCCATCGGGGTTCGGGAGTTAATCCGTTCCCGGCCGCTCTCCGATTACCGGCCGGGAGATGTCTTTATCATCAACGATCCCTGGGCACTGGCCGGGCACCTCAACGATGTCTGCGTCTGGAGCCCGATCTTTTTCAGGGAGAAGGTGGTGGCCTTTACCGCCTGCGTTTTTCATCATGCCGACATCGGCGGCCGGGTGGCCTCGGACAACCGCGAAGTTTTCGAAGAGGGCCTCTTCCTGCCCCTGGTCAAATTATACGATGCCGGCCGTCTCAACGAGGATCTCCTCGACCTGATCCGCTGGAATGTGCGGACGCCGGAAGAGGTTGCCGGCGATATCCGCTCCCAGGTGGCCGCCAATCATGTCTGCGGGCAGAAGATTGTCGAGATGATGGAAGAAGAGGGCCTCGACAATATCGATGACCTCGCCGACGAGATTATCGGCCGCACCGAAAAGAGCATGCGGTCGGCGATTGCCAGGATCCCCGACGGCAATTACCCGTATGAGGGAATCATTGAGGGCGCCGGCAACCGGAAGGATATCACGATCCGGATGACCGTAAGCGTTGACGGGGACGATATCGTTGTTGACTTTGACGGCACCGACGACCAGGTCGGGTGGGGCGTCAACGTGGTCTATAATTTTACCTATGCCTATGTCTTCATGGCCGTCAAGAGCGCCTTTGATCCGGATATCCCCATTAACGAGGGCGCGATCCGGCCGGTAAAAATGACGGCACCCGAGGGGAGCGTGGTTCATTGTCGTTTTCCAGCGGCCGTGGCGGCCCGGATGCAGGTCGGCCATTTCATGACCGAGATGGTGTTCAAGGCCCTGTCGGCGGCGACGCCGGACAATATCATTGCCGGCAGCGGCGGTACCCCGGCCCAGACCAATATCTTTTACGGCAAACGCCATGACGGGCAGCCCTGGCATACGATGATTATACGGGGGGGCGGCATGGGAGCGTCGAGCCGGGCCGACGGGCATCATTGCGCGATTTTTCCGGCCAACGGCGCCAATACGCCCGTGGAGATCTTCGAAAGTGATACCCCCCTGATCGTGGAATCGAGGACGCTGGTCGAAGATTCCGGCGGGCCTGGCCGCATGCGGGGCGGTATCGGCCGCCAGATGACGATCCGGGTCCCCGATGGCGATCTGGCGCCGCTGTCGCCCACCAGTATCGCGGTCCAGGCCGGTCGCTACCGGTACCCGCCGGAAGGGATTTTTGGCGGCAGCCCCAGCCAGAAAGCCCGATTTTTGAAAAATGGAAAAGCGGCCGATCCGAGTGGCCTTACGTTTTGTAAGCCGGGAGACGTGATTGCGTTTTACAGTGCCGGGGGGGGCGGATACGGAAACCCGCTGGAGCGGGACCCGGACGCCGTGGCCGAAGATGTGAAAAAAGGGTATGTCAGTATCGAGGCGGCCCGGAAAGAGTACGGAGCGGTGATCGATCCGGAATCCCTGAAAGCAGATCCGGCCGCCACCGCCGAGCTACGATCGGTGCAGACGAAAGGATGATAAGGAAAACGAGATGAAAAAGACGTTTATGCCATCATTTGCCTCCCTTCAAGAATTGGAAAACGAACAGCTGCGGGGCCTGAAATGGACGGTCAATCACGCCTGCCAGGAGTCGGCGTTTTACCGCAAACAGCTTGAAGATGCCGGTATTCACCCCGGCGACATCCGGTCTCTGGACGATATCCGCCGTCTGCCCTTTACCCGGGCCGATGACCTGCGGGCGGGATACCCCTTTCCCCTGCTGTCCGTGCCGATTACCGATGTGGTTCGCATCCATGCTTCATCCGGGACCACCGGAAAGCAGAAAGTTCTCTGCTACACCCAGAAGGATATCGACGACTGGATCCATATGTTTGCCCGCTGCTACGAGATGGCCGGGCTGACAAGCGGGGACCGGGTCCAGATCGCCGTGGGATACGGGATCTGGACGGCCGGGGCCGGGTTTCAATTGGGGTGTGAAAAATTCGGCGCCCTGGCCGTACCCGTGGGACCGGGCAATATCGATCTCCAATGCCGGTTTCTGGTGGATCTGAAATCCACCGTTATGTGCTGTACGGCTTCGATGGCCCTGCTCATGGCCGAAGAGGTGGAGCGGCGCGGCCTGAAAGACAAGATTGCACTGAAAAAAATTATCTTCGGGTCGGAGAGAAGCAGCGCGGCCATGCGGGCCCGGATCAAAACCCTGCTGAACCTCGAAGATATGTTCGACATTACCGGAATGACCGAACTGTACGGCCCCGGAACGGGGATTGATTGTGAGCGGCACGAAGGGATTCATTATTGGGCCGATCACTATATCCTCGAAATTCTCGATCCGGAAACCCTTCAACCGGTGGCCGACGGCGAGACCGGAGAGATGGTGGTGACCACGCTGAAAAAAGAAGCGGCCCCCCTGATCCGGTATCGTACCCGCGATCTAACCCGCAAGATCACGACGCCCTGCAGCTGCGGAAACATTCTGCCGATGCACGACCGGATTCTCGGCCGCACCGACGATATGATCATTTTCCGGGCGGTTAATATCTATCCCGGACAGATCGACGAGATCCTCTCCTCGATTCCGGATATCGGCAGCGAATACCAGGTGATTCTCGACGCCGGAGACGATGGCCGTGATTACATGACGATCCGGGTGGAAGACGGCAAGGACGGGGTCACCGACCGGCGGGCCGCGGCTGACCGGATTGCCCGGGAAGTCAAGAATCGAATCATGGTCAGCTGCAAGGTCGAGATGGTCGATTATGCGGGGCTGCCGCGTTCGGAACGAAAATCGAAGCGAATCTACGATAACCGGGATCGATAAACACGGTTGAAAAAAAAGAGAGTAAACACGATGAAACCTTTTACCTATCTGACTCCCCACACCCTGGACGAGGCCGTATCGCTCTATGAGTCCCACGAGGGCCGTGCTGCTTACATCGCCGGTGGAACGGATGTGCTGATCAAGATCAAGGAAGAAAAAATAGAGCCGGACTATCTGATTTCTCTTGCGCATATTCCGGTTTCAGAGGGCGTCCGGTTCAACGAAGACACCAGGGCGCTGCATATCAGCGCCTTTACCACGCACCGGACCCTTGAGCTCTCGCCCCTGATCCGGCGGGACTACCCGATCCTGCACGATGCGGTTAAAAATATCGGTTCGGTCCAGATCCGCAACACCGCCACCATCGGCGGCAACCTTGCCAATGCCGTACCCTCGGCCGACGGAGCCATCCCCCTGATTACGATGGATGCCGTTGCCCATATTTATGGGACCAAGGGAGAGCGAACGGTCGACCTGATTCACTTCTTCCTCGGCCCCGGCCAGACAGTGCTTGAAAAAGGGGAGATTTTAACCGAAATCGTGGTTCCGCCTGCGCCGGCCCGTACGGGCAGTGCCTATATCAAATTCGGGCGGCGCAAGGCCATGGAGCTGCCCCTGCTCGGCGTGGGTATGCTGCTCAGCCTGGACGCGGATATGACCACCTGCGTAAAAGTGCGCATCGGTCTCGGCGTGGCCGCGCCCACCCCCATCCGGGCGTATAACGCCGAGCGCTTTTTAAAGGGAAGGGAAGTGACCGATGCCACTCTGGCTGAAGCCGGTCAGATCGCTGCCGATGAAGCCCGGGTGCGGGACAGTATCCGGGGGGTGGCCTGGTATCGGCGTGAACTGGTGGGGGTGCTGGTCAAAAGAATGGGGGCCCTCTGCCGTAAACGGATCACCGATGAAAAGAGCATATCGTAAACAACGGGGCCTGTGTCAGGTGTGCAGGCAAGTATAAGGAAACCACGGATTTGATCAACTCAATGAACATCGCCTGGTGGGTAAAACGTTGGAGCGAGCTGACGCCTGAAAAAACGGCCGTCATCTTTGAAGCCGGGCAGATCAGCTACCGGGAACTTCACCAGCGGGTCCGGCGAACCTGTCGATGGCTGGGATCACATGCCGTCCAAAAGGGTGACCGGGTTGCTGTTTTTATTGATAATTGTCCGGAATTCATCGAGATCTACCTGGCCTGTGCCTGGATGGGGGCGATCTTCGTACCGATTAACTACCGCCTGGCACCGCCGGAACTGGCCTATACCCTGGCCGACGCCGAGCCGGTCCTCCTGGTTTTCGGCAGCGCATATACCGAAACGGTCATGGATCTGTTTTCCGGGCGTCGTTCTGCATGGCCGCAACCGGTTCTGGCCTGCATCGGGTCATCGGAAAACGGCGCGGCGATCCGTGCGGATGATTATCATGCCGGCGTGGGGGCCTGCGGAAAAGACGAATCCGTACCGCCGCCGGCCTTTTCCATGGGGTCTCCCGAAGAGCCGCATGTCATCATGTATACGTCGGGAACCACGGGGCGGCCGAAAGGGGCGGTGTTGTCGCACCGTAAAACCTTTTTCAACTGCCTCAATACCGATATCTTTTTCAGCCTGACCGGCGATGATACCATGTTGATTGTACTGCCCCTGTTTCATTCCGGCGGATTGTTCATCCAGGCCTCGCCGATTCTGTACAAGGGGGCCACCATTGTCCTGCACCGGAAATTTGACCCACGAAAGATCGGTGAAGATATTTCGCGGTACCAGGTTACCCAATTTCTCGGTGTACCGGCGATTTACAAAGCGCTTCTCGATCTGCTGCCAGCCGGAAAATCCCTGTTCGATTCCCTGAAGGTTTCCGCCATCGGGGGCGAAAAATTGACCCCGGAGCTGATGGCGCTGTTTCGGACAGCCGGGTTTTCCCTGCGGCAGATTATGGGGCAGACCGAAACATCGATTTTGCTGTGGGCATCCGAAGCAGACGCCATCGACAAACCCGGGTCCGTGGGCCGGCCGGTCTTTCATGCCGAGGTCACAATTATGGATCGCAGCGGAAAGATCTGCCCGCCGAACCAGGTCGGTGAAATCGTGGTCCGGGGGTCGGTCATGATGACCGAATACTGGCACGATAGCGGTAAAACAACGGAATCGATCCGAAACGGATGGCTGCATACCGGCGACCTGGCTTACCGGGATGGGGACGGTTATTTCTACCTGGTGGACCGGGCCAGAGACATGTATATCTCGGGCGGAGAAAACGTGTATCCCGCCGAGATTGAAAGGGTTTTGCGCACCCACCCGGCCATCGAAGATGTCGCCGTGATCGGCGTGCCCGATGCCAGATGGAATGAGGTCGGGTGTGCTTTTGTTCAGCCGGCAGAGAGTCGGAATATATCCGGAGCGGATGTGGTCCTGTTTTGCGATGGAAAACTGGCGCGGTACAAATGGCCCCGGCACGTTATATTTGTCGACCATTTTCCGCGCACCGCGCTGGGAAAAATACGCAAATTCGAATTACGGCAGCAATACGACAGCCACCATCGCTCATCGGATCGCACGGAATTGAATCAACCCATGATATCAAACGAATACAACTACCAGGAGTATGTGTCCCATGGATAGAGAAATCCAGTTTAATTTAAACGGAAATGAAACCACCGTGGTGATTAAAGACCACTGGACCCTTCTGCATCTCCTTCGGGAAGAGCTGGGCCTTCTGGGGACCAAGGAGGGCTGCGGCAGCGGTGAATGCGGGGCCTGCACGGTGATGGTTGATGACCTGGCGGTTAATGCCTGCTTATATCTGGCCGTGGAGGTAGACTCGAAGAAAGTGGTCACCATTGAGGGGCTCGCCTCGGCCGACGGGGAACTTCACCCGGTGCAGAAAGCATTTGTGGAAAACGGCGGAATTCAGTGCGGATTCTGCTCGCCGGGGATGATTATGTCGGCCACGGCCCTGCTGAAAGAGAACGCAACACCCGAAGAAGATGACATCAAGCATGCCATCGCGGGAAACATCTGCCGCTGCACCGGGTACGTTCAGATTATCGATTCCATCCGAAAGGCCGCCCGGGCCGAAGAGGGGGATACCGTTCGCGTGGTGGCCTGGCAGGATGATTGACCTCATCCGGATGACGACTGGATGATCTCAGAATAACACACGGTTCAAGGGACCAGGGATTCGGAAGGTTCAAAGGGTAAAACCCAGAGAGAGCGCCTGAAGATCAAAAAAGACCAGGAGGCGTGAGGAGAATGATATTGGAATGCCAGCGTGCCAGGGTATTAAAAATATTCAGATGCATCGGTTTCCGGCCCTGTTCAAGTCTTTTTACCTGGTCCCTCGACCCCTTGACCCCGCAACCCCTTTTCTTTTAAAAAATGGAAAAATAGCATGAATAATTTATCTGTTGTCGGCCAGCGAATTCCCAAGCTCGATGCGGCTGAAAAAGCCACCGGACGATCGAGGTATATCCAGGACGTCACGCTTCCGGGTATGCTTTACGGGAAAATTTTGTACAGCAAATACGCCCATGCCCGGATTGTCAGGATCGACACGTCCCGGGCCAGAAAACTTGAAGGGGTCCGTGCCGTGTTGACCGGTACGGATATTCCCGAAATCCGCATGGGCGTCTATAAGGACAACCCGCCCTTAAAGTCGGGAAAAGTGCGATCCTACCGGGATGAAGTGGCCGCCGTGGCCGCCGTGGATTTAAAAACCGCCGAAGAAGCCATCCGTTTGATTGAAGTGACCTACGAGGCCCTTCCGGCGGTATTTGACCCGGAAACGGCCATGAAAAAAGAAGCGCCCCTGGTCCACGAAGCCCATAAAACCAATGTGCTTAAAATGCCGTGGAAACTTCATTATGGCGATGTGGAAGCGGCCCGCAGCGAAGCGGCCCACATCGTGGAGGATCGCTTTTCGGCGACCTGGGTGACCCATTGCTGCCTCGGTACCAGCGGTTGCATCGCCGATTTCGACCACGACAACCATCTGACCGTTTACAGCAACACCCAGATTCCGTCGCTGGCCCAGAAAGACTTTCTGGGGACACTCAAGGCGCTGGGGCTCAAAGATCGCAGGGCCCGGGTGATCAAGCCCTGCATCGGCGGCGGGTTCGGCAGCAAGCTTGACACCTATGCGTACGAGCATGTCGCCATCCTGCTGGCTTTTCATGCCCGTAAGCCGGTCAAAATCCAGTTTGACCGGAAAGAAGAGTTTATCGCCACCTCCACCCGTCAACCGGCCATCATGAATATTGTTCAGGGGTGTGATGAAAACGGCAGGCTTCTCTTCCGGGATATCCGTATGATCCTCGACAACGGCGCCTACACCTCGTGGGGGGCAACCACTCCGTCGGTGATGATGCTGCCGATTTCATCGCTCTACCGGGTCCCCAACGTTCGCTACGAGGCGCTGTGCGTCTATACCAACAACACCTATGCCCAGGCCATGCGGGGCTATGGCAACCCGCAGGCGACGTTTGCCATTGAAAGCGCCATGGACGCTTTGGCAGCGAAAGCCGGTATCGACCCCGTGGAATTTCGGCGCATCAATGCCAACCATGGCGATGAAGTGACGCCCCAGGGATTTCGGATTACGACCTGCGGACTGGCCGGATGCATAGATAAGGTGGCAGAGGCCCTTGGCGGCGGCAAAAGAAAGAAAGGCGAGGGGGTCGGATATGCGTCCCTCGTTCATGTGGGCGGCGGGGCCCGGGTCTATAAATCAGACGGCTGCGGCACCCTGATGAAAATGAACGATTACGGCCAGCTCGATCTCTTTACCGGCGCCACCGACATGGGGCAGGGCGCCGATACGGTTATTGCCCAGATCGTGGCCGAGGAACTGGGGCTTCACATCGAAGATATCCACGTCATTCACAGCGATACCGATATCTGCCCCTGGGATGTGGGGGCCCATGCCAGCCGTACCACGTTTGTGGCCGGCAATTCGGCGCTGGGTGCGGCCAGACAGCTACGATCCCAGATCGTCAAAATCGCTTCGCGGGTGCTCGATGTCGATCCCCAGGACATCCGGCTGAACGATCGCATGGTCATATCCCGGCAGGATCCGGAAAAAAAGATCGAACTGGGAAAGCTGCTGCGTAAATCCCACTTCAGCCCGGGTGGCAATATGCTCATGGCCGAGTATTTTTATGATCCGGACAACGAAAATCTGGGACGCGATTTCAAGGGCAACCTGTCGATGACCTACACCTTCGGCACCCACGGCGCCCGGGTCCGGGTGGACGAAGAAACGGGCAAGGTCGAGATTCTCCGTTATGTGGCGGCCCACGATGTCGGCCGGGCCATCAACCCCCTGTTGCTGGAAGGGCAGGTCTACGGCGGCGTCATGATGGGGATCGGGTATGCCCTCACCGAACAGGTGCAGCTGGAAAAGGGCGAAATCATGAATCCCAATTTCAGGGACTACAAAATCCTGACCGCCAAGGATACCGTACCCATCGCGGCGCCTTTTCTGGAAACCACCGACGCCGAAGGACCGTATGGCGCCAAGGGGATCGGAGAACCCGGCTGCGTGCCCACGGCCCCGGCCATTGCCAACGCCATTTATGATGCGGTCGGGGTAAGGATCAAAGACCTGCCCATCACCCCCGAACGGGTGCTGGCGGCTCTTAAGAAAAAAGGCGGGGATGATACCTGCGGGATTGATCCGTTGACCGAAAAAGTCTATGATTGCACATCGTAAAAAACATGAACGTTTGTCGTCCAACGAATGCAAAGGAGGTAGTGTGATGAAGAAAAGGATCGGGTTATCCATGGCAGCCGTTTTTCTCTCTATGGTTGTTGGTGTGGCGTTTCTGGCACCGGCGGCCACAGCCGGGCCGATTAAACTGAGCTATGCCAATTTTCCCCCGGCCCCGACCTTTCCCTGCGTGCAGATGGAACGGTGGAAAACCGAGATTGAAAAACGGACCCAGGGAAAAGTGGCCGTCAACACCTATCCGGGCGGCACCCTGCTGGGCGCCAAAGCAATGATGGACGGCGTGATTGCCGGTCAGGCCGATATCGGCTGTATCTGCATGGCTTATCAGCCGGGACGGTTCGTGGTCACCAACGCCACCAGCCTGCCCATGGGAATCCCCAACGCCAAAGTCGGCAGCATGGTACTTCTCGACCTGTACAAAAAATACAATCCCGAAGCCTTTGCCAAAGTCAAGGTGTTGACGATGTTTACCACGGCCCCCACCAACATCATGTCCAAGGTGCCGATCCGGTCCCTGGCCGATATCAAGGGCGTTGACTTAAGAGCTTCCGGCGGCGCGGCCCAGATTCTGGCTGCCTGGGGCGCCAATCCGGTGGGCATGCCCATGCCGGCCACGGTGGAAGCCCTGCAGAAAGGCGTGGTCAAGGGCCTGTTTTCATCTCTGGAGAGTATGAAAGATTTCAAATTCGCCGAAATGTGTCCCTATGTTACCCGTACCGATACGGTCATCTACCCCTTTGCCGTCATCATGAATATGGCTAAATGGAAAGCCCTGCCCGACGATGTCAAAAAAGTCATGGAGGGGATGATTACCGAGCAGGCCGAATGGACCGGCGATTATATGGATAACCATGTCAACGACGCCATTGCATGGTCCAAAACCGTCCATAAAGTCGAGTTTATTGATCTGTCCGCGGCAGAGAAAGAAAAGTGGAACGCCAAGCTGCAGTTCCTGACGGATAAATGGATTAAGGGCGCCAAAGCAAAGGGCCTGCCGGCCGAAGCGATTGTCAGCGATATTCAGACGCTGGTGAAGAAGTACGGAAAGTAGAAAGGGAAAAGGGAGATGGGATTGGGATAGGGTTCACTGGTTCAAGGGGTCAAGGGGCCAGGGGGAAGGGCGTGGATAGATGCGATTAAACCGGGGGCGTTAAAACTTCCTGTCATTCATATCTTTCGGCCTCCTGGCCTTTTACCCTTTGAATCTTCGCCCCCCCCTTGTTTCCAAATCCCTCGATCCCCAGGCCTTTCGAATCCGTGGAGCCTTTGTTACAAACCATTGAATTTGTTACAAACAGTTGAATCCCTGAACCCTCTGGCTTAATAATATGCTTTTGCTCGAAAAAATAAATCTGGCCTTAAACCGCCTGCTCGTTTTCATCGGCGGTTTTTTCCTGGTCGGGATGATCCTCCTGGCCTGCGCCAATATCTTCTCCCGCCTGGTATGGGTTCCCATTCGCGGGACCTTTGAGCTGATGGGGTATTTTGGCGCGGTGGTGACGGCCTTTGCCCTGGGCTATACCCAGCTGAACAAGGGTCATATTGCCGTGGATGTGCTGGTTAATACCTTTTCAAAAAAGACCCAGCGGATCATCCGTATGATCAACCATCTGCTCGGTGCGCTGTTTTTTGCGCTCGCCGCCTGGCAGATCAGCATCAAGGCGGCAACGCTGATGAGAACCGGCGAGGTCACCGAAACCCTGCGGATTATCTATTATCCGTTCACCTGCGCCGTGGCGCTGGGCTGCATCGTACTGGCCCTGGTCTTGATTACCGACCTGCTTAAACTGCTCATGCCCGAAAAGGAGATATCACGTTGAGCCTGACGGTGATCGGGATTATCGGGATTGTCCTTTTGCTGGCAATTCTGTTTATTCTGGGGATCCCCGTGGGATTTGCCATGGGGATCGTCGGATTCGGCGGATTTTGTTACGTGGTGTCTGTTCCCGCCGGTCTCAACATGGTCAGCTCGGTATTGTGGGAGACGTATTCAAAATACGGACTCACCGTGATCCCCCTTTTTATTTTCATGGGTCAGGTGGCCTTTTACTCCGGGGTCAACGAAAAGCTCTACAATGCCGCTTATAAATGGGTGGGACATATCCGCGGCGGGATTGCCATGGCCACCATCATGGCCTGTTCAGCCTTTGCCGCCATCTGCGGGTCCAATGCCGCCACGGCCGCCACCATGACCACCGTGGCGCTCCCCCAGATGAACAAATTTAAATACAACCCCAAATTAAGTACCGGTGCCATTGCCTGCGGCTCCACCCTGGGCGTCGTGATTCCACCGAGCGTCGTCCTGATCATCATTGGCCTTTCTACCGGACAATCAATTGCGCGCCTGTTTTACGGCGGGGTCGGTGTCGGGATTTTGCTGGCGGCATTGCTGATCCTTTCCGCCTATGTTGTCTGCTGTATCCACCCGGACTGGGGACCGGTGGGACCTGAGACCGGTTTTGTCGAAAAGATCAAAGCGGTTTCCGGTGCCGCCGAAATGATTATCCTTTTTTTACTGGTCATGCTCGGGCTCTATTTCGGGATCTTTACGCCCACCGAAGCCGGGGCGGCCGGATCGTTTTTTGCCGTTCTGATCAGTGTTATCCAGCGGCGGCTTTCCTGGAAGGGGTTTATCGGGTCGATCACCGATACCCTGCGGATCTCCTGCATGGTGATTACCATCGTGGCCGGCGCCATGATCTTCGGCCGTTTTCTGGCCGTCACGCGGATTCCCTTTGACATTGCCGCCTGGGTCGTCAACCTCCCCGTATCCGGCACGGTCATCATGGCCATTATCTTTTTTATCTATGTCATTGGCGGCGCGGTCATGGATGCCCTGGCCCTTCTGCTGATCACCATCCCGATCTTTTTCCCGGTTGCCAGCCAGCTCGGCTACGATCCCATCTGGTTCGGGGTCACCATCACGGTGGTCACCACGCTGGGTGCCGTCACTCCGCCGGTGGGCGCCACTACCTATGTGGTGGGCGGCATGGCGAAAGATGTGCCCCTTGAAGATGTGTTCCGGGGGGTGGTCTACTTCCTGCCGGCCTATCTTATCTGTGTTTTCCTTCTGATGCTGTTTCCCGGTATTGCTCTTTTCTTGCCGGGGCTATTGGGCTGATCAGACATAAGCCGCTTTATTATACAAGTGTCATCCAGATGACCGGCTTGATTGAAAGGGTACGGAGTTTAAATGAATTCGAAAAACAGATGGGTTGTTTTCATTCTTTGTGTGGCCGGAGCGCTCATCCTCTTCGGGAAAATAAGCTTAAAAGAAACGCCCAAAGAAAATGCTTCCCCTGATATATCATCCCGGACGTTTAAGACAACGAAACGCGGTAACGCCGCATCTGGGGCGCTTCCCCAATACATTTTCCGTGAAATCTATGGAATTACGTCGCTTGCACTCCATAAGACAGGGACTACCTGTTACCAGGAGATGATGGATAAAGTGCTTGAATCCGGGGATACCATCCTGGTCCATGGCACTTGGGAGCACTTTCATGATCTGCAAAAAAAACATCAGAACTTTATTTTTATTACGCCCTTTGAAGATGAATTTCACAAGCCTGAGAAGGCCGGTATGGCCATTCTTGGGTTTTCTATCGCACTTGTGCTCATGTTATTTTCAAGTTTTTATTTCCAGAACCGGGCCTATAACCCGATTCCCCTCTCAATCTGCCTGATGATCGGCGCACTGTTCATGATTGTGAGCAAGGTGATGACCATCAGCGAAGCGTATCGCGCGATAGACTGGCGCACTGTTTTTCTGCTGGGAGGGCTCATTCCCCTGGGCATGGCGGTCGACCAGACCGGGACGGCGCAATGGATCGCTGGCGGAATCATCGCAGGCCTTGGCCGCCTCATGTCGCCGTTACTGCTTCTCGTTGTATTGGCCTGCCTCAGCTGCGCCTTTACCATGGTGATTTCAAATGTCGGGGCCTGTGCCCTGCTCGTTCCTCTGGGGGTCTCGATTGCAACCCAGATCGGGATGGATCCCCGCGCCGCCATCATCGTGGTGGGCCTCGGTGTTTCCAATTCCTTTATCCTGCCCACCGATCAGGTCAATGCTCTCTACGTGGGGCCGGGGGAATATCGAAGCCGGGATTATGTTAAAATCGGTGGTATTTTAAGTCTCGTATACATCGTCATCCTTGTATTGATGACCTACTTTTTTTATCTTTAAGCTTTGTTCGTAAAGGCAGCTCTAAAAGGTAGCGAAAATGTATATTGAGGCCGCTTAGCGATCTCTGATATTTTTTAATAAGGCACCGTGTCCCCTTTTTAAGGGGGTACCAGAGCCAACTCCCCTGGGGGTGAATCTTTACATAATGCAGGAAGTTGATGATGAAGTCGTTTTCTTTTGCGGACCGGGGCGCCGGTCGCTACGTGGTTGGCCCGGTAGCGCCTTTTGACCAGAAAAACGAAATGTTCAAACGTCCCTGGTGGGACCCGTCCATGGCGGACCTGGGAGAAAAGTTTTACCATGCTCCGGTGATGCCGAGAGATCAAGCCGGGTATCGCCTCAAGGACTTCTCTCTGGTCAATGCGGCCTGGCGGGTTGAAAATGAAATGGCCCAGGGTGTTCGCGGCGGCCGCATGGGACTTTACGATTGGACATGGGAGGGGAAATTCAATTTTCCCAGGGTGCCGGCCGGCTTAAAAATTTCCGATGATGAGGCCTGTCACATCACCGGCGCAGTGAAAAGGGCGGCCACCCTGTTTGGTGCCTCGCTGGCAGGAACCTGTAAACTGGACCGCCGGTGGCTTTATAAACCGGCCTATATGATCACCCCGGATGGCGGGAAAGTGACGGATAATCCCATCCCCGACGAATTTCAATACGCCGTCGTCATCGCTGTAGAAATGGACTATCGTTCCATTCAAACCTCGCCGTCAGCCCCGGCATCGGCTGCCACCGGTATGGGATATTCGAAGATGGCCTTTGTGAGCGGTCTGCTGGCCCAGTATATCCGGGGACTGGGCTACCGGGCCATTCCCTGCGGCAATGACACCGCCTGCAGTATCCCCATGGCCATTGACGCGGGCTTGGGTGAAATTGCCCGCAATGGTCTCCTGGTCACCCCGGAATTCGGCCCACGGGTTCGCCTGGCCAAAGTCCTCACCGACCTGCCGCTGCGTCCGGACCGGCCGATTACGTTCGGGGTATGGAATTTTTGCATGATTTGTAAGAAGTGTGCAAAGAAATGCCCCAGCCGGAGCATCATGCACGGTGACCCCACGGAAGCGACCCATAATATCTCCAACCGGGAAGGCGTCCGCGCCTGGCATATCAACGCCGAGACCTGCCTGGCATTCTGGGCGAAAAACGGCACCGATTGCGCCAATTGTATCCGGGTGTGTCCGTTCAACAAGCCATCCGGTCGGGTTCACGATCTGGTTCGATGGGGGATTTATCATGCCCCGCGGCTGAATCCCCTGTTTTTGTGGGGGGACGACCAGATGGGATATGGGAAAAGAAAAATATAAAAATAAGACTTCGTACGTATTTAACATAAAATCAAAATACTATTGGGGATGCTGTAAGGTAATTATGCGGGGGCGGGAAGCTGCTGCGAATCGGGCAGGGAAAAATATTCAGGCGCCGTGTTTATCCGGTACGGTGCAGGCTGTTGCGGCATACTGCACGTTTAGAAAAACACGACACCTGCTCAGGTGGAATGCTTTACGATACCATCAATGGATTAGAATCTTAAATATGGTTTAATCTTTTTCAGGGTCTCCTCACCAATTCCATCAATATTCATCACATCGTCCAGGTTTTTCAATTTTCCCCTTCTCCGCGCTTTCATAATGGCTTTGGCTTTTACTTCTCCGATACCGGGCAGGGTCATCAACTCATCCTCGCCGGCCTTGTTGATATTGATCTTTCCCTTGGGCAGCGCCTTGGTTGTTTCCCTGGCCTTGGAGGTTGCTTTTTTCCCGGCTTTTTTAGCGTTCTTTTTGACGGCAGCTGTTTTCTTTTTGGTTCTCTTTTTGGCTGTGTCGGTTTTCTTTTTAGCGGTTTTTTTTACCTTTTTTTTCGCTTTAGACGTCGTTTTTTTTGTTTTTTTCTTTGCCTTTTTAACGGTTTCCTCGGCCTTGCTCTTTTTCTTGCTGGTGGCCATGACAGGCGTTGTAGAGACCAGCGCAAATGCAAACAGGGCCATCAAGGCGATCAGCAGGGTTGTTGTCTTTTTCAGTTTCATCGAAGCCCTCCCTTTATATAGATGAATAAATAAAGTTCATTGGCATCATGCCAGTATATCACAGAAAGTACAAGCAATTTTCCTGCCGGAAAACATTCTCAACGCAAAAAAGAACAGATGCCGGACGATTATTTGCCGATAAGGACCGGATCGATATCTTTCGCAGCTATGAAATTTGCCCCGGTTCATGGGATTTACCCCAACCGGATCAGCTTTCCGATTCTCATGGCATCATCAATAATTTCATCGAGGTTTAAGGTGGTTAATTTTCCCTGGGCGACGAGTATCTGTCCTGCTGCCACCGAATACGCCACATCCGCACCCCGTACCGAATAAACCACGTGAGATTCGGGATGGTACAATGGCACCAGGTGAGGGCGATGGGTATCGAGGACGACCATATCGGCCTGTTTTCCAACTTCAAGCGAACCGGTGATGTCGCCCAGGCCGATAGCCCGGGCACCGTTTATGGTTGCCATTCTGATCACGGTCTCTGCATCAAGGACGGTGGGGTCTTCCAGCCGGCCTTTATGAATTTTGGCCGCCGTATCCATTTCGCCAAACAGATCGAGATCGTTGTTGGACGCACAGCCATCGGTGCCCAGCCCCACGGTGATTTTTTCTTCCAGAAGCGCCGGGACCGGGGCAATCCCGGCGCCCAGTTTCATGTTGCTCTCAGGGTTGTGGGACACGGTGGCGGCGGTGGCGGCAATCGTGGAAATATCTGTTTCGGAAAGATGAACCGCATGAATCAGCAGGGTGTTTTTGTCCAGGATACCCACCTGGTCAAGGTAGGCAACCGGTGACACCCCGTGTTCGGCCAGGCATTGCCCGGTTTCGTTGCGGGTTTCGGCGACGTGGATCTGGAACAACACCCCCTGGTCGCTCGACAGCTGTTTGGCGGCTTCAAGGGTTTTTGCACTGCAGGTATATGGAGAATGGCAAAACACAGAAGGGATAATCAGCGGGGAACGGTCTTCCCATTGCTTGAGAAAATCGGCGGCAGATTGAATATTTCTCGATGGGTCGGGCACCCCGGGTGCGGGAAAGTCAATCACCCCCTGGCCGAGAACCGCCCGCAGCCCGGTCTGGTAAATGGCCTCGGCCACATGGGTTTCATGAAAATATCCGTCGCAGCAGGTGGTTGTCCCCGACAGCAGCATTTCCGCTGCGCCCAGCAAAGCCCCTGTCCGGACCATGTCGGGATTGACATGCCGGCCCTCGGCGGGAAAGATGTGTTCGTTGAGCCAGATTTCCAGGGGAAGGTCGTCCGCCAGCCCTCTGAGCAGGGTCATGGGCAGATGGCTATGGGTATTGACCAGCCCCGGCATGATAATACCCCCTCGGGCATCGATGATTTTGTCCCCATTCATGCCTTTCCCCGGGACCGGCAGCGGAGTGTCGGGCGGGCTGCTTTCAACCCGGACAATCCGGGAACCCTTAACACAGATCATTCCATCTTCGATGACATCGCTGGTATCATTTTGGGTTAAAATCGTACCATTGTGAATGATAAGATCGTAGACCATGTGCGTACTCCGTTAATGTTGCGGTGGACAGAGAAGAGAATGCCTTGCCATTAGACACGCTCGCCGTGTCTGTCGAAAAGTATATTGACTTACAGCGGATCGGATGGATAATAACGAGATTACAAAAATTTGTCCATTGAGTTTTGCTGAAAAGGGAAAAGGCCATGGAATGGGTGGATCTGGTGGTACAAAACGGTATGGTTCTGACCATGGACGATCAGAATACAACCTGGAAAGATGGATATGTCGGCATTAAAGCCGGAAAAATTACGCATATCGGTGCGGGGCCGGCTCCGTTCCGGGCGGGCCGAATCGTCGACGCCGGGGAAGGATTGATCCTGCCGGGGCTGGTCAATGCGCATACCCACGCGGCCATGAGTCTGTTTCGCGGTCTGGCCGATGACCTGCCGTTAATGGACTGGCTGGAGAACTATATCTTTCCGGTGGAACAACAGATGGATGCCGATTTTGTCTTTGCCGGCACGCAGCTGGCGTGTGCCGAGATGATTTTGTCGGGCACCACCACTTTTTGCGATATGTACCTGTTTGCGAACGAGGTGGCCCGGTCCGCGAACCAGGCCGGCATGCGGTGCCTGGTGGGCGAGGTTTTGTACGATTTTCCCTCTCCCAACTACGGGCCTGTTGAAGCCGGACTTGCCTGCACAGAGCAGTTGATTGAAACATGGCGGGACAATCCATTGGTTTCCATTGCCGTGGAACCGCATTCATTGTACACTTGCAGCCCGGATCTTCTGGTACAGACGCAGGAACTGGCAAGCCGCCATGATGTACCACTGATTATTCATCTGGCCGAAACGGCTGCCGAAACCGAAGAAGTATTAAAGCGAAGCGGCAAAAGGCCAGTTGCCTTCCTGTCGTCCCTGGGATTGTTAACACCGCGATTGATTGCCGATCATGTGGTTCATGTGAATCCGGACGAGATCGAACTGCTGGCCGAATCAGGCGTGCGGGTGGTACATAATCCGGAAAGCAATCAGAAACTCGCATCGGGTTTTGCGCCGGTTTCGAGGATGATTGCCCGGGCTATTCCCATGGGCCTTGGCACGGATGGCTGTGCCTCCAACAACAATCTCGATCTGTTTGGTGAAATGGATACGGCCGCAAAAGTAGAAAAGGCCAATACGCTGGACCCCACCGTGATGAGCGCGGAAACCGTTTTACGGATGGCCACGATTGGAGGCGCGCGGGTGCTGGGCATGCAGGACCGGATCGGTTCTCTGGAAATCGGAAAACAGGCCGACATCATCGTGATCGATACGTACAAGCCCCATCTGACGCCCATGTACCATCCCTATTCGCAACTGGTCTATTCCGCAACCGGGCAGGATGTCTGCCATTCAATCATCAATGGCCAGATCGTGATGGCGGATCGGCAGCTGAAGACGCTTGACCTGGGAGATGTGCTGGCAGCGGCTGAAGAAAAAGCCATATTGGTGAAGCAGTGGATTGCCCGGTAGATAACAGGCCCCGGACCCCATTATCCCAGGGCGGCATCCCTGAGATCCAATCACCCCAAAGCGACATCAAGGATCATCATGACCGCAAAACCCGTCATGGTGGACAGCGTGACCAGGTCGATATGCTTTTCGTTTCGCTGGGATTCAGGGATGAGTTCTTCCACTACGACAAAAATCATGGCGCCGGCCGCAAAACAGAGTGCATAGGGCAGGACACTCTGCATACGTAAAACAAATACGGCGCCGATAACACCGGCAACCGGCTCTACCATCCCGGACGCCTGTCCCAGGAGAAAGCTTTTCGTTCTCCCCATGCCCTCTCGTCTCAGGGGCAGGGAGACGGCAGCGCCTTCCGGGAAGTTCTGGAGGCCGATTCCAATGGCAAGTGCGATTGCACCGCCCATCGTCGCAGAAGATAACCCGGCCGACACTGCCCCAAAAGCGACGCCGATGGCAAGGCCTTCAGGAATATTATGCAGCGTGATCGCAAGAACCAGCAGGGTGCTTCTCTGCCAGGATGTCTTGATCCCTTCACTTTTATCAATGGCCAGGCCCAGGTGAAGATGCGGCAGTAAACGGTCCGTCAGGCGCATGAAGATTCCTCCGCCCATAAACCCGATGGCGGCGGTCAACCAGGGGGTGTTCCCCATTTGCTGAGCCATTTCTATCCCCGGTGCAAGCAGTGACCAGAAGCTGGCAGCGATCATGACGCCCGCGGCAAAGCCGAGCATTGAATCCATGAGTTTTGGATTGATTGTCTTTGTAAAAAGAACGAGGGTTGCACCTGCCGCTGTTACCCCCCAGGTAAAAAGCGTGGCCATCAGCGCCTGCGTGACGGGACTGTATTGTTGAATAAAGTCGATCATCTTATGCCCTTTTCACCTTCGCATCTGGTTTCGTCCATGTAAAAACATCGAGACAGAATTACAGATTTAATGAAAAGCCGTCATATCCGGTTTCAGGAACGGATGGGGCAGGCTGTTTCTTCAGTGTCAAGTGCTTTTTCGATAGATGAGCGTCGTCAAATCAGGTATAAATCTATTCAGGTTATATCCCTCGCCGCTTGTGGCGCTAAAGCCGGAGAACTATCGTCTCTTTCAGGGTCAAACTTCCCGCAGCGTGCTGCGGGCGGAGTTCATTCAATAAATACCCCGTCCGCTGGCGGCGGGGTCGATTATTATCTATTCGCTCAATTTGAGAGAAAATTTTGCTACCCTGTTTCCAAGAAGTCTGCCGTGCACCAGGTTTTTTTCTTCCGGTTTTCCCACACACGACACCCCGTAATGGCCGGTCGCCGCCATGGGGTCGCCAACGATGGCCATCCCGTATATCATCAGGGCCTGGAGAATGGAAAACAGGGTTGTTTCTTTTCCGCCGGTCACATCGCCAGCGGTTGTAAACGCGGCGCCGATCTTATTTTCCATTTTCTTTCGAACACTTACAAATTCATCAAACACCTGCTTTAATTGAGCGGCCATGGTTCCGAAATAGACCGGAGAGCCGGCTATAACGGCATCTGCTTCCAGAAAATCTTCTTTTGAGACCTGGTCTGTTTTTTTCAATACCGCCTCAGCCCCTGATACTTCATCCACGCCGGCCGCAATGGCTTCGGCAAGTCTTCTGGTATTTCCACCCTTGGAATAATATAGTACCAATACCTTCATCTTTTCTCTCACAGTCGTTTTAGAATAAATATTTGTATAGACGCTTTATTTGCGTCAATTCAACGGTGCCATCCTTACGGTTTTGCCTGCTATTTCTCAGGTTTTCTTCGTATTCAGCAAATCTTTCAGCCCCGCGAAAGGCATATTGCCGGAATTTGTATTTTTTTCGTCTCCGGCCGGTGCTGATTTGTCGTACCAGTCTGCCACCTGGTGCCGTGAATGTTCATTCTCGTGACAGTAAATACATAACAGTTCCCAATTGCTGCCATCCGGCGGATTGTTATCGTGGTCATGGTCTTTATGGTGAACCGTTAGCTCCCGAACTTTTTTGCCGGAAAACTCCCGGCCGCATTTTGCACAGACCCACGGGAACATCTTGAGTGCCCGGCCCCGGTAGGTCTTTTCCTGCCGCTCCCGCTCCTTCCG
>QNYZ01000054.1 GCA_003973265.1 Deltaproteobacteria bacterium
TAGTAAGGCCAAGGTTGCTTGTACTCCACTTACGGCTGGTGATGGTTTAAAACTATATGCCCGTGATTATGGCCCCATTGAGGGTGGCAAAACACCCGTATTATGTCTTAATCGCACACTTTTCATGTAAAAACCGTGTGTTTGGGGACGTAATTGACTAAGTATACTAAAACCGAATCCATAACATCCCGACCTAACCCCTTTAAGCCGCCCTGGGGTACTGGCCCACTCCCTACCATATAGTCACCTGCCGTTTATTTACTTTTTCACCCCGCCCCATTGTTTGAAAAAGAACGCCGTGTTTTGAACCACACACTGATCACGGATTTCTGCGATCCACGCGTAGTTCCATTCTTGGCAGTTTGGGGACACTATTTTTTGTCAATTACGTTTCCTTTCTTCGTCCCTTTTCTTCCTCGGAAAATTGCCGTAAAAATTGGGATCAACCCACGGTAATCACTTAAAATGACAAAACAAAGACTTCGAAAACAGGTCTGACACGGGATTAAACCCGCTTTTTGGGGGGCAAAAACTGCAATTTAGCAAGGACTGCAAGGCCCTGTTTTACCAGACGGACAAACCACCGGGCAGAATTTATACCTTACATAAAGTCGTCTATATGTAAAATCAGCTTATGATCAAGCGCGCACTTTTCAAGATGCAAAAAACCCCTTAATCGTTATAGATAAAGGGGTTTTGGAAGGTACGATACGGCGCGGGATTATTAATGGCGGAGAGGGTGGGATTCGAACCCACGATCCCACTTTTGGCGGGATACCGCTTTTCGAGAGCGGGGCCTTCAGCCACTCGGCAACCTCTCCGGGACGCATCCATCAGGGGGAACAATATATAGTCGGTTGCCTCTTGTGTCAATTCCATTATGATGAGATCCGTGGTTTTATTTGACCTTTGTGTATTCAAAGCACCTGTGATATGGATCTTCTATTTATTATTTTTCGAGGTCGTGCATGGACCCGCTTAAAAATAAAATCCCATCGAAAATAGACACCATTCACCTGCTGGCCGTGTGCGGCACGGGGATGGCCGCACTGGCGGTCATGCTCAGGGATCTCGGCTACCGGGTGTCGGGGTCGGATCAGAACGTCTATCCCCCCATGAGTACCTTTCTGGCCGACCATGGCATCTCGATCCGCCAGGGGTATAAACCCGCTCATCTTGATTCGCACCTGGACCTGGTTATCGTGGGAAATGCGATCAGCCGGGACAATCCCGAGGCCATGCGCCTGGCAGAACTGGGACTGCATTATTGTTCCATGCCCCAGGCCGTAAATCATTTCCTGGCGAAGGGAAAAAAGGCCCTGGTGGTCACCGGCACCCATGGAAAAACGACCACTTCGTCCCTGCTGGCCTGGATCCTCTACAAGGCCGGCCGGGATCCGTCATTTATCATCGGAGGTATCCTTCATGATTTTAAGAGCAACCACCGGCTCGGCAGCGGGGACTTTGTCGTTATTGAAGGTGATGAATACGATACGGCCTTTTTTGACAAGGGCCCCAAGTTCCTCCACTATCGTCCCCATACGGCCATCCTGACCAGCGTGGAATTCGATCACGCCGATATCTTTACTGATTTGAATCATGTGACCGCTGCGTTTGATCAATTCTTAAACGGGGTCCCGGATCATTGCCGGGTATTTGCCTTTGACGGAGACAAAAATATAGCGGCTCTTACCACGGCTGTCACCGGAAATCGACCGGCCATGGTGAGAAAATACGGATGCCAACCGGATTCAATGTGGCGACTCGGATCGGCCCGCATTGAAAACGGCTGGACGGATTTTGACATATTCAAAAGGGAAAAACATTTTGGAAAATTCCGGACTCGGCTGCCCGGCCGCCATAACCTGCTCAATACCCTGGCTGCGGTGGCAGTCGCCGATCGAATCGGCCTGACCGCGTCCGAAATTGCCGGGGCACTGGAAACGTTCACGGGTATCCGGCGGCGGCAGGAAGTGCGAGGCATTAAACGCGATATTACCGTCATCGACGATTTTGCCCACCACCCCACGGCCGTACTGGAAACCGTCGCTGCCATCCGCAGCCATTACCCCGCCGGCCGACTGATCGCCGTATTTGAACCCCGAACCAATACCAGCATGCGGAATGTCTTTCAAAAAACATATGCAACTGTATTTGATCCGGCCGATATCATCTGTATCCGGACCCCCTCCATGATCCAAAAAGTGCCGACGGCAGAGCGGTTTTCGTCTGAAAAGCTGGTCAGTGACCTGATCCACCGTAAAAAAGACGCTCACCACTTCGAGAATACCGATCAAATCATTTCATATTTAATCGACATTGCCATGGCCGGAGACGTGATCCTGGTGATGTCCAACGGTGGATTCGACAATATCCACCAACGGCTACTGGACCGTTTATAAATGCTGCCAAGATGATGCGGGAAATATTAATCATAGCCAAAGACCACCGTCGATTCCAGCAGATTGAAAAAGCATGCCGGCCATCTTTCCGGAACCTGACTTTTATCTTAGCCCGGACGACCCGTGACGCCGCTGATCTTCTGAGAGAACATCATATCGCCCTTATTATACTGGAACCGCTCACCCGCCGGGAACGCACCCCTTCCCTGTTGTCCTACATCTGGAAATTTTATCCGGATATTCCCGTGCTCAATATGGCCGGAGACCGTGAATCGGTCGAATCACTGATCGTCGGAGAAGAGGGTATTTCGGTGCAACCGGTACCTACGCTTCCCGCTGAAAACTGGGCGGAAATCATTCAGCAGACATTGCAGGGAGAACGGGATGGCGGCACAATATATGTTAGTGACATATCTCTTTTCGCCCAGATGATTGAGCAGGAGCAGCGGACCTGCACGCTTCGCGTCTACGATGATGTTCATCACCGGGTCGGCATCCTCTTTTTTCAGGATGGCGAGATTAAGAACGCGCGGCTGAAAAAGGTTCAGGGAAAGGCCGCCGCCTGTGAAGTGCTGACCTGGGAATCCATATGGATTGATATCCAGGACAGCTGTGAGTTGCCGGCCCCCCGGATAAAGGCCAACCTCCAGGCGATTTTGATAGAGGGCCGGTTAAACAAGGATAATGAAGCCGATGACGACACGGCCATGCCCGGGATGGGATCTGACAGAGAAGAAGAGGCATATTATCGGACACTGGTTGACAGCGACCCGGATGCCCCGGCTTCCAGCGAGAAGGAAGAAAGCACCTGTGATGCCAAAGCGGCCACGAAATCGCCATCGAGGACGCGTCGTTCTTTTCTTTCAATGGTTGCCGCCCTTTTACTGGCCTTATTAGCGGTAACCGCTTACATGGCAAACCAATACCGGGATAACCCGCGGTCACAAAAAACCGGGGCCGGAGAAAAAGACCCCGCCGCAACGGTCCGCTTCACTGCTGCAAAACCGCCTTCAAAGACCCCGGCCGTCAAATCCAGCAAACCAGCCCGCGCGGCAGCCGCCCCCTCGAAAAAAGTCATCAAAAAAATATCCCGGGCAGATCCGCTTAAGATAAACCGGAGTGCCGCTTCACCCGCACCGACCGTTTTTCTCTATTATACATTCAGCAAAAATCGGTCGCTGACCGAGCAACTGGCAAACTACCTGGCTGCCAGGGGGGTTGCCGTCGGCGGTGTCGAACAGGCCGAATATACAAAAAACGAGGTCCGTTATTTTCATACCGATGATCTGCGGGGTGTAAAAACGATTTACGGGTATATCTCTGCCTTTTTGAACAATTCACACATTTCCGTCGCCGGTTCCCGTTTTACCTTTAAAGACCTGTCGAAAAATTATCCCCATGTTCCCCGGGGGCAGATAGAAGTATGGCTTCGATTAACACCGCCCGGTTAATTATTGTATCAATATAGAATCCCTATAAAGCCTTCCGGATAAACGAGGACTGGCCGGCGGTGAAATCAACGAGTGCCCTCAATTTTTTTTTTGCCATACCGGAATCAATCGCCTCTGCCGCAATGGCAATGCCTTCTTCCATCGAGATATCCTGACGGGCGGCCACCAGGGCCGCGGCGGCGTTTAGAAGCACAACATCTCTTTTGGGACCCCGTTCCCCATCAAGAACCAGCCGGATAATCCGTGCATTTTCCCGGGCGTTCCCGCCGGCTATGGCAGATGGATCGACGGTTTTAAAGCCAAATTGTTCCGGTTCGATCACGGACGACTCCACCTGCCCGTTTTTTAATCGGCTGATATCGGTCGGCCCGCAGATACTAACCTCATCATGGGTCTCATGGCCGTAAGTTACCAGTGCTTTTTGCGCGCCCAGCCGATTCAACACGTCGGCCATTTTCTGAGTTAAAGATGACTTGTAAACCCCCAGGATATGACTGGTGGAACGGGCCGGATTGGCCAGGGGGCCGATCAGATTGAATATCGTCCTGATACCGATCTCTTCCCGAACCGGTGCCACATGCTTCATCGGCCCGCTGTTGATCGTGGTGAACAAGAACCCAACCCCCGTTTCCTGAATACAGTTTTCAATATCCGGAACGGTTAAATCCAGATTAATTTCCAGATTCATGAGGACATCCGCGGCCCCAAAATACATGGACGCCGACCGGTTGCCATGACGAACAACGTTTACGCCGCTGCCGGCCAGGACAAAGGCGGTTGCCGTAGAGATGTTAAACGTGCGCGTACCGGTTTTACCGCTGTCACTGGTCTCAATAACCGTTTCGCTTTCAATATTGATGTCATCCCGTGCAAGATTCAGGAGACTGTCTGACAAGTTAATGCATTGAACCCTCGCCGCAAGGGCCCTGGCCGCACCGACAATTTCATCAACGGTTTCCTCCTTATATCTCAATGCGGTGACGAATGCCCCTGCCTGGGCCGGAGAAACCCGGCCGTCAAAAATGTCCGCCATGGTTTTTTCCATCTCGCTTTCGGACAGGTCTCTTCCATTCATGACTTTTATCAGCGAATTGCGAATCATCTTCTTCCTCCTGTTGGTATCCATAAAAAAGGGCCGCGGGAACCGGTCCTTCGGCCATAAAAAAACCGCGGACCATTAAAGGCGGCCCACGGTTTAAATTAAAAAATATCGTTATCCTGTTACCAGACTATCCCGATGGGCACACCTCTCGTGTAAAGATGCGCCAACACCAGTTTTTGATTGCGCAGATGCGATTTGTCCGAATAGATGACAGCATGCCTTTTTATGAAATAGACGCCTGCAAAAGTCAAGCAATAAAACAAAATAGCTGATCGTTAACGTAAATACCGCTATGGCTGATACGGCGCATATACATCGGCGTTAACCAGGTATTTTGGACGGTTGCCGGCCAGGTAGTCGATGAGTTGCTCCACAACCCCCACATTCATATTGTTCATGGCCTCGGTGGTAAACGCCGCTGTATGCGGGGTCAGGACCACGTTGTCCAGACCGAGAAGCGGCGACTCGACGGGCGGCTCATGCGCAAACACATCAAGGCCGGCGCCGGTAATGACACCGTTTTTTAATGCCCGGGCCAGGTCCGCCTCGTTGACGATCTCGCCCCGGGCCGCGTTGATTAAAATGGCGTTGGGTTTCATGGTCGCCAGGGTCCGGGTATTGATCATCTGGTTATTTTCCGGTGTGAGCGGTACATGCAGCGTCACGATGTCGGATACCTCAAGCAGGGCCTCCAGCGACATCCGCTCGATCCGGTTTTCCCCGGCAAACTGATCCGGCCAGAAGGGATCATGGGCCACGATCTTCATGTCAAACCCCCGGGCCCGGCGGGCAACCGCCCGGCCAATGGCACCCAGGCCGACAATGCCCAGGGTCTTCTGCCATAATTCAACGCCCATGATCCGGGTATGCTCCCAGCGTTTTTCCCGCAGACTGCGGTCGCAATAGGGTATTTTTCGGGCCACGGCCAGCATCAGGGCAAAGGTATGATCGGCCACCGCCTGATTGTTCACACCGGGTGTATTGAAAACAATGCCCCCGTGCCGGCTGGCGGCTTCGATATCGATCATATCCAGGCCAACGCCCATTTTGGCAATGACCTTCAGCCGGGGCGCCATGTCGAACAGGGCATCGTTGACCACCAGATCGTTTCCGCTGAGCACGGCATCCGCTGATTTCAGCGCGTCCACAAAATCCGGATCTTCGATACCCTTGCCGCGCATATCGATGATTTCAATGGACGGCGACTTTTCAAGCGTTTCCATGGGGCCGGTGTCGAACACACAAAACGGACGGGCCTCGATTAACAGCTTCAATGCACTCATATCCATACCACCCGTTCGATTGATTATCCGACCTTCAATACCATCGCGCCGGCGGTATCCCCGGCGGCACACCCGCCAAACAACAGATACCCGCCACCGCCGGCGGCTGTTTCTTCAATCCCCTCAATGATACACCGGCCGGCCGTTGGGCCCTGGGGATGACCAAACACAATCGGGCTGCCGTAATTATTAAACGACATGACATCAAGGTTAAACTCCCTGGCCATGTAAAGATCATTGGAGGCAAACGGGTTGTGGGTTTTAATCGTCTTGACATCATCGATGGATATCCCGGCCTTTTCAAGGGCCATGCGGCACGCCGGTACCACGGCCATAGCCATGAATCCTTTTTTGGTCCGGTGAAAGCCATACGATACGACCTGAATTTCAATATTTGGATCCGTACTCAAATCCCTGGCCTGGTCCCGCGTGGTCACCAATATACCCGCATTCCCATCGGCCGGGTGGGTTTGCGCCCCAAAAGTATGAACACCGCCGGGAACGACCGGTTTAAGACCGGCCAGGCCCTCTGCGGTCGTTGGAAAAACCCCTTCATCGGCGGCAACGGTAATGGTTTTCTTTTTGGATACCCTAACTTCCACCGGAAACATGTAGCGTTTCTGGAAAGCCCGATCGTCAGCCAGCGCTTCTTCATACTGCTGGGCCCGCCGGAGGGCTACCTGGTCACACTCTTCCCGTGTGGCACCGGCTTCGGCCGCCACGTTTTCGGCAGTTTGAATCATCGCACCCTTGGCCGTGGGGTCATATCCGAAATGATCCATCACCCAGTCTTCCGATTCAACCTGGCCACCCGGTCCCTTAGCATTAGGCCAGACCGTATGAGGACCGTTTGAACACCGATCGGTCATCAGGCAAAACGGCTGCTGGTAAAGGCCGGTTTCGACCCCGATACCGGCCTGGAAAATACACGTTGTGGATGTGGAACAGGCCTGCATCAAGGTCACGCCCGGCAGATGACCGGCGCCCATCATATGCGCGGCCCAGGTACTGCCGTAAAAAAGATAGTGCTGCCCGATCGTGGTGCCTAAAATGAGGTAGTCCAGATTCCCTGTATCCCATTTTTTTCCGGCCAGCCACCGTTTGGCGGTATTGGCACCCAGGGCGATGGCGTTATCATTGGCAAAGCTGCCCTGCCAGCGGGCAAACGGTGAGCTGTAGTAGCCGCCATAGGGAATGTAGGCTTTGGTCAGCATGGATTGAACCTCCTGTGGTATGTGTTTGTTAAGTTAATAGGGTTAATAGGGTTTGTTGAGTTTACTGGGTTTATTGAGTTTGTTGAGTTTACTGGGTTTATTGAGTTTATTGAGTTTATTGGGTTTGTTGGGTTACTTGGGTTACTTGGGTTTATTGGGTTTGGGGAAGTGGTCGGTGAGCCACTTTTATAAATACCCTAATCCGCTTTTACTTTTTCTCTCAGTTTTCGATGCAATATTTTCCCGGTCGGGGTCCGGGGCATTTCATCTTCCCGGATAAAGATCACTTTCTTGGGACGTTTGTACCCGGCCAATACATCTTTACAACATGCCTTGATCGTTTCTTCGTTGACCTGGGATTCATCCACGCCGTCTCTGGGGATGACAACCGCAACGACTTTTTCGCCCCATTTATCGTCGGGCATCCCGATGCAGGCACAGTCAAAAACGCATTCATGGCTGCCGATGACTTCTTCCACCTCGCTGGGATAGACATGCTCGCCTCCGGTAATAATCATATTGTCTTTGCGGTCGACAATCTGAAAAAAACCGTCCGCATCCTGCCGGGCCATGTCACCGGCCGAAAACCACCCGCCTTTAAAAGACGCCGCTGTCTTTTCCGGCAGTTTGTAGTATTCGTCAAACAGCATCGGGCCCCGGGAATAGAGCTCGCCCACTTCGCCCTGGGGCACTTCGTTGCCATGCTCATCGAGAATCTTGACAAAGTCGGTCCCCAAAGTTTCATAGCCGATCGACCCCAGCTTGCTCATCTGGTCTTCCGGCTTCAATACCGTGACAATCCCGGCTTCAGAAGACCCGTATCCTTCGTACAATTCAACCCCCGGGAAAAAATCCATGATGGCCAGCTTCATACTCTTTCTCACCGGTGCCGAAGAGCAAAGCAGTTTTTTTATGCTGCTGATATCAAATTGCCGCTTTTCTTCCGGGACATTAAGAATCAGGTTGTAATGGGTGGGGATCAGGGAGATAAAAGATATCTTCTCCCGCTCGATAATTTCAAGGATCTGCTCGGCCCGGAACGACCGGCCCGGATGGATATAAACGCTGGCACCGATATAGAGAAAGGTGAAAGTAAAAAAAGTAGAATTAATATGACAAAGGGGCATGACGTTTAAACAGATATCATGCTGATCGAATTTGAAATCAATCCCGTTGATGAGGTAGAAGGAGATATGCGAAGCATGCGACCGCACCACACCTTTGGGTTTCCCCGTCGTACCGGAGGTATAGATCAGGATCCAGGGATCCGTGGACGCAACCGCTACATCCGGTTCGGCCTCCGGCTGACCGGCAATCAGTTCCTCATAGTTCCGGTATCCGTCGACCGGCTGCCCCACGGCAAAAAATTTGTCTGAATCGATGCGGGTCAGTTTTTCCCGGACACTGTCGACAACCGGTGCAAATTCATCATGCACAATGATTGCCCGGGCGTCGGAATTATTGGCGATATAATCGACATCCTTACCGGTCAGGCGAAAATTGATGGGGACAATCACCAGGCCGCATTTGGCGGTGGCCAGATAGACTTCAACGATCTCGATACTGTTTTCAAGCAGCACCGCCACCTTCTCCCCTTTTTCAAGCCCCAGCCCCACCAGGCCATGAGCCAGCTGGTTCACCCGCCGATTGACTTCAGGATAGGTAAAGCTGCGCGCCGCATCCTTTAATGCCACGGTATCGGGATATTTCTTGGCATTTAACTTAAGGTGTTGTCCGAGATTCATCCACGCGGTCAAGGGGACCTCCTTTATTCGAAACAGATATTAGTATGGGAATTAATTTAAATCGCAATCCTCGCATCCACGACAAAGACGCCCGTTTCAAAGGCCAGCACCGGGTTCAGGTCCATCTCCTTAATGGCGGGCAGATCCCCAAGCAGTTGGGATAACCGGCAGATGAGCGCCTCAATCGCCGCCCGATCCACGCCTTTCCGCCCCCGAACGCCGTCAAGCAGCGCGGCCCCTTTTATGCGGGTGAGCATCTCCTTTGCATCGGCATCGGTCACCGGTGTCAGGTTAAAGACGACATCCTTCAACACTTCGACAAAAATACCACCCAGGCCGAACATGAGGGCATGTCCCAGGCCTTCTTCGGCCCTGGCCCCCATGATGATCTCGGTTCCGCCCGGCATAAATTTCTGAATAAAAAAACGAAGGTCGTCTGCTGATATCTGATCGGCCATCTTTTGCACGGCGGATCGAACGGCTTCAACATCTTCCAGGTTCACGGCCACGCCGCCCATGTCACTTTTGTGGACAACGGAAGCGGAATCGGCCTTGACGACCACCGGGAACCCGATTTCTTCTGCCATGGATACCGCTTCTTCCACCGTATCCGCCATCCGCCACTCGGCTACCGGAATGCGATAGGCCTCCAGGATTCGATAAGCCTCCTCGGCTGACAGCATCTGCCGGCCGGCACGGGAAGCTTCCGAGATGATTTCCCTGGCCCGGTTGGCATCGACCCTGGCGTCTTTTTTTACCCGGCCTGCTTCCCGGCTGCGAATACGGTGATATCGCACCAGGGCGGCCAACGCACGGGCCGCCTCGCCCGGTAAAGCAAAGCAGGGCACCCCGCCATCCTGCAGAATACGTACCGTTTCCGCCCACTGGCGACGATCCGTCATCAAATTGCACACAATCGGCTTTCGCTGCTGCCGGCTGACCGCCACGATCTCTCTGGCAATACTGTCGTTGTCGACGAAGAACGGCGTAACAAAATTGACAAGCACGCAATCGAAATGGTCGTCATCCATCATGGCGTCCAGACAGGCCCGGTAATGTTCGGCGGTACCCGTGGCCAATACGTCTACCGGATTATGGACGGCTGCTTCCGGAAAGAGCTGCGCCTTTAACCGGCCTTCAGTTTTCGCCGACAAGGGCGGTAATTCAAGCCCGGCATCCACCAGGATATCCGTACCGATGACCGCCGGACCGCCGGTATTGGTAATAATGCCGACCCGGTTTCCATGGGGGATCGGTTGCGAAGCAAAGGCTGCCGCCGCATTGATCAGCTCCCCCTCATCCCGGAAATCGACGATTCCCGCCTTTTTGAAAATCAGGTCCGTGGCGATATCTTCCTTGGCCAGCCCGCCGGTATGGGAAGCGGCCGCCTGGGCGCCTTCCCGTGTTCGCCCGGCCTTCATAGCCAGAACCGGTTTTTTGGCGGCGACTTTAGTGGCCACTTCCATGAATGTCGACGGGTCTTTCAACCCCTCTACATAGGTCACAATCACCCGGGTTTTGTCATCATCCCCCAGATACCGGATCAGCTCCGGGATGGTAATATCACAGGCATTACCGTTGGAAGCGTAGATGCGGGTTCCCACGCCCATGGCCGAGAATCCCTGGTGGATGACTTCCGCAACCCCCCCGCTCAGGGCCACAATGGAAATATGCCCGGGCTCGGGAAAGGTAAAGGTAAAATTGCAATAGGCCCGCATCTCGGGATCAGAATTGATAATTCCCTGACAGTTGGGACCCAGCACGCGGATATGGTACTTTCTGGCCACCTCCATAAAGGCGTCTTCAATCGCTGCACCCTCGGGGCCGATTTCCGAAAAACCGCCCGAGTTGATGATGATATGCTTCACGCCTTTCTTGCCGCAATCTTCAAACGCCATGGGTGTGAATTTGGCCGGAATTACCATATGGGCCACGTCCACCGGTCCTTCTACGTCGAGAATCGATTTATAGGCCTTGATGCCTCTGATCTCATCGGCTTTGGGATTGATAGGATAAATTCCCCCTTTATAGCCGAAGTCGATCAGGTTTTTAATCACCCGGTTGCCAATGTGGAGTTCTTTACTGGAAGCACCGATAACGGCGACACCTCTCGGATTAAACAACGCGTCTAACATTGATTTTGCCCTCATCCATAAATATTAGCAATTGCCGATCATTCCAAATTGAGCGGAGCATTTTACCCTTTGCTTACCCCTTTCTTTCCTCCAGTTGCTCGATGAAAGCTTCCACATTGGTTTTGGTCTGTTCATCGGAAAGCATCCGAAGATCATTTAAATCTCCATTAATAATCAGAGAGGGAATACCCGTTTCCTTCTCCAGGCGCTGGGCCATACCGTAACGACAATTGGAGTTATTGGGGCAGGTCATGGCGTCATGGTAGACAATCCCGTCTACCTTGAAATAATCGAGCATCCGCTTGATATACGCCTCTTTAGCATCGTCGGACCGCACGATAAATAATTGGGTATAGGCCCGGGCCATACTGTGAAATGGATCGTTTTCATCAAAGTCCGAAAAAATCCAGCTGTTGCAATAGGTGGATGCAAGCACATTCGCATCGAGGCCGGCAAACAACTTGGAATGGGCACTCAACCTCCCCCATACGGGCATGCCTTCCCAATAGATCCGGTATTTTTCTCCATCCACGGCGGCCACATGGTTTTCAATACGTTCCTCCAGTTCGGCGAGTAACAGCTTATAATAATCAATGGCCGGCTGGGTGCCACGCAATACGACGGCCGGCCCCATATGAATGGTCCCGTCAAAAAAGGTAAGGGGCGATGGTATCGTGCCGGCAGTGAAAAGGACTTTTTGCCACAAGTCCGAACATTCCCGTGACAGGGCCAGAACCCGTTTTAACTCCTCCATATCAAACTTGTTTCCCGATACTTCCTCCAGCGTGGGGATCAGGTCTTTTATCTGTTGCGCCACGGAAGTCACCAGCGCTTCCCCCACATCCTTTACACCGCGATGGGTGTAAATCCCGATGACCGGTACGTTGAACTCATCACCGTACCAGGCAAACCAGTCCTGGACGTCCCGGCACTGGTTGGTATTAAAAACCAGTACATCGGGCTTTGGCAGGGAATCAATCCCTTTATACGCCTTGGACAAAGGGGTAACGCCCTTTAGATACGCACCGATATCAGCCGTCAGGTATGAACAGATAGTCGGTGTATAGCCAATGGCATTGGCTTCCGGAATCATATCCGTCGCCATGCGGGTGGCCCCGAGCATGGCGCCATGATTCTCAGGAAAATGGACGAGGAATCCCATGGCCCGCAACAGTTCCGCCGGCCCCACGCTGGTGCACCAGGCAATGGGTTTGCTCCGATCCCTGGCGGCATCGTTCAGCTCATAAAAGTAGTCGGCCATGATCTTCTGCATTTGACCCGTAGCCTTTATTTTCAATCGTTTTTTTTCCTTTTCTTCAGCCATGGCGGCTACTCCTTGTTTTTTATTTAGTTAACACCCATTGATTATTTGCCGTTCATTGCATACAGGGCGGCACCGACAGCGCCGGTCAGCTGGGGATGTTCAGCCACCCGGATTTTCCGCCCGATCAGTTCTTCCGTCATGGTAACTAAATACGGATTATGCGCGACGACCCCGCCGGTCATGACTACATTTTCGGTCAGTGAATCCATTTCCATCACGCGCCGGATAACGGAAAAGAAAAGCCCCTTCACGATGTCGGGTACTTTTTTCCCGTTTCTGATCTTTTCCAGCACCTCGGTTCCGGAAAAAACCGTACAAAAACTCCCCAGCCGCTCCATATTTTGGGATTGGCTGGCCAGATCGTTCATATCTTCCACTGGAATATCAAGGCGTAATGCCATTTCCTCCAGGAAGGCCCCCGTTCCGGCGGCACATTTCCGGTTCATCTTAAAATTCAGGCGCCGGCCCTGGTCATCCAGCTTGATCACCTTGTTATCCTGTCCGCCGATATCAATAATGGTGATTGCCAGGGGAAAGTAGTGGTAACATCCCCGGGCATGGCAGCTGATTTCTGTTTTGGTCGCACTGGAAAACTCCACATTCTTGCGGCCATAACCTGTTGAAACCGTATGCACAATATGACCAGGGGTGACGCCAGCCATTTTCAGCGCCAAATCCAGACAGGTGTTCGAGGTCGCGGTAAAATCAGTGCCTGATTTTTTTATCGAAAATCCGACCAACTGCTTTTTCGTATTGAGTACGGCAAGCTTCGTCCGGGATGACCCGACATCAGCGCCTACAAAAACAGACTGATCCGTCATATCATTATCGTTCCCTGTACTTTAAATTACCCGGACAATCAGGTCTGTTTCACCGGTAATCATGTCCCGATCTTTGATTCCAGCCCTTTAACCAATGACTTAAGCGTTGAATTATACGGTGTCGGTACGCCCGCCTGTTGACCGTATTCAACAAACTTGCCATTGATATAATCAATTTCAGTACGCCGATTATTTTCGATATCCATCAGCATCGACGGCTTGTGATTGCCGGCATTCTGCATATACGTCACCGCTCCGGGATAATAATCCCATCCAACCTGTATCTCATTGGCGCGCGCTACCTGGATGCACTCTTTCAGCAGGGCATCGACGGTCTCGAATACAATGGGGTCGTTCATGGCCTGGGCCATGGTCAATCCGGTTACGGCGCAAACCGGATTCATACTGGCGTTCATTATTGACTTACGCCATACCATGGAGACGATCTGGTCGGTATGCTCGGTTATCAAACCGCTCTTTGAAAACGCGGCGGCAATGGCGACAGCACTCGAAGCAGAGGCTGGATCCAACTCCTGGATGAAATGCGGCGGATGGTGAAACGGCAGCGTTACGTGAGCCGGGCCCTTCATGCCGCATCCATAATTAACAACGGCACGCATCACCGCCTTGCGCCCCAGGTTCCGGGACAGTTCCAGTTCCGTATCAATGCCATTTTGCCAACTCACCACGAATAGGCCGTCATGGTAAAATCCCTCAATCGCCGATGCGATCAAGGGAAGCGCATTGGCCTTGACGGTGATAATCATCACATCCGGTGGATCTTTGGCCAGGTCATCAATATCCGTCGTGATCGCATCAACCTTTTGTTTTATATTTTCCGCGCCTTCAAGGATAATGCCACGATTAATTGCCGGCTCAAGGAGCTCAGGAATCACATCACAGAGGGTTACACGATAGCCCCCCCTGGCCAAAAAAGCGGCCACGATGCATCCCACCGGCCCGGCCCCGACAATGGCAAACGACTGGGGATTAAATTCGGGTTTTTCTGTCATAGTTGGCCTTCCATCGGTTTTAAGTGGATCAAGCAGGGTCGATTCGCCGCAGATGTATTAAAGAATACCAAAAGCATCTGCATCTAGGATTTTCACCCCTTCTTTTTGAAGTACGGTGATCGCCTTATCGTTGTCATTAAACCGGAAAATCATCACGGCCTTGTCTGGCGAAAAGCCGACGTACGCATAGGTGTAATTTATCAGAACACCCGCATCGGTCAGGGGCTTCAACACATTGGATAATTGTCCCGGGGTATCATCTATTTCCACAGCCACCACGTCATTTACATACGCGGGCATCTGCATCTTCATTAAAATTTTGCGGGCCTTGGCCACATCAGAGACGAGGAGCCGAAGCTGGCCGAACGCACCGGTATCCACCAGGTTCAGCGCCCGCAGGTTGATACCGGCATCTCCCAGGACCTTGGTGACCTCGTATAACCGGTTTGGTGAATTTTCTATGGACAGAACGATTTGTTTAAGCTTCATGGCAGCCTCCCTGGTGGATCCGGCAGTGATAACTGGGCATTATTCATATCTACAATATAGGCAGACATCGTTGTGGATGATACAATTAAGAAGAGGATATAGTCACATTTTAATTATAATGTGACTATAATCAAGCGTTATTGACCGTGTCAAGCAAAAAAGTATCCGATGAAAATGATCTTTTTTTTATTATTCAGGGCAATGAAAAGAAACGATGTATTGATTCATAAAGGCTGTTCAGATGAAGTCAGAAGCAGGCGGTCATATTGTGAGACAGGCACAAATTTTATATAGAAAGACATCTTTCTCTGGCTGAATCCCTATCCCCGTCAAGACGAAGAACTTGACCGGCAAGGCGGGCTAATCCCCAAACCCCATCAGCCTCGGTAACCACAATACCAGCCAGGGCATATAGGTAATGATCATTAACACTGCAACCTGGATGGCAATAAAGGGCATGACTGCCTTGGAAACATAGACGATATCCCGGTTGGCAATCGACCCGGTAATATAGAGACTGACCCCCATGGGCGGTGTACAATACCCAATGGCCAGGTTAACCGTCATGATCAGCCCGAAATGCATCCAGCTGATACCGAATGCATCCAGCATGGGCAAAAATACCGGCCCCAGAATCATGGTCGCCGAGATAATATCCATGAACATCCCCACCACGAGAAGCAACATGTTCATGGCCAGAAGAAACAACACGGGCGATTGAATCGCAGATAAAACGGCCTCGGTTATTTTCCCGGGAATATCTTCCAGGGTTAATAAGCGACCGAAACAGGTCGCACCTGCAACAATAATTAACAGGGTAGCCGATGTCACCGCCGAATTAACGGTGATCCGCTTGACATCGATGAACTTCATGGATTTGTGGATAAATATCTCTACAAAAAATGCATAGATACAGGCGACAACGGCGGCTTCATTGGCCGTAAACATCCCGGAAAAAATCCCGCCAAAGATAATAACCGGCAACATCAATGACCAGAAGCCCTCCCTGAGAATCATCAGGACATCCATAAAACCCGGTACCGGCATCCGAACAATTTCTTCTTTTTTTCTAAAATATAGATAGGAATACAGGCAGACGCCGAACATGATCATCACGCCCGGTAAAAACCCGGTCAGGAACAGTCCCTCGAGGGAAACATTGCTGATCATGCTGTACAGGATCATACCGATACTGGGTGGAATAATCACCCCCAGGTTCGGTGAGGTGGTCATCAACCCTATTGTATATTTTTCAGGGTAGCCGTTATCCAGAAGGGCCGGTATCATGAATCCACCCAAGGCGACCACCGTAGCCACGGTTGAGCCGGAAATGGCGCCAAACAGGCCACAGGCCAGCACGCCCGCCATACCCAGCCCTCCGGGCAGCCAGCTCACCAGAGCGTTGGCGACTTTAATGAGCTTTTCAACGATGGAACCCGCCGTCATGATGTTGCCGCACAGAATAAAAAACAATACGACCACCAGGGCAAATTTATCCATACTGCGAAACAAAGTCTGAACCAGGAGAAGCAGAGGCAGATCGGTAAACAGCAAGAATCCCAATACCGCCGTGAAAAACAGGCACATAAAAACCGGGATGTAAGCCGCCATGCATCCCAGCAGGATCAACATTATAATAATGTGGCTCCACTCCATCGCTTTACTTCTCCGTATCCATTTTAAATATCAGGAAAATTCGGTTATTTATTACGGGCCGCCCGCCGTTCCATCTCGTCCTGGTACATGACCTGGATGGTTCGAATAATCATCATGGCACCCATTAAAGGCAAAATGGCGAAAAGGTAGACCAGCGGGATCTGCATAATGATCGTTTTCTGATGGGTGGCAGCCTGCATGGCGGCCATTTGCCACCCAAAGTAGAGCATCATTGATGCAAAAATCAGGGTAGCCATGTTACTGATATAATTCAGCGGGACTTTTAAGCTGGGAACCAGCTGGACCAGGGCATCGATTTTGATCATCGACCGGTTCTTGATGGCAACACTGCAACCGATAAAAGTGGTGAAAATAATAACCTCCCTGACGAGTTCCTCGGACCAGGCCAGGGTATAGTTAAATCCGTACCGCAACACCACGTTCATGAACAAGGCGATCAACGCCACCATCACCGAGATAAAGAGAGTCCAGTCTTCAAAAAGGCTGAGGATCTTATCCATTCTCTCAAAAATTTTACCCAACATGAACCTTTACCCCCATCAACCCAATAAAGGGGTACGGGACCCCGTACCCCCCGACATGGATTTTTCAATCAATATGCCGCTAATATCCCATGTATTGCTGTACTTCTTTCAGGTAGTTATCCGGCCGGTATGTATCTCCGGGATAGAGCTTATTGATCTCTTCGGCATATTTTTCATGAACGGCATTCCCTTTTTCGCGCAGGGTTTTCATGTCGGCCTCTGGCAGAGAAATAAACTCAATGCCGGCCGCCTTGGCTTTGGCAATCTGATCGAGTTCCTGCTGTTTGGTTTCCTGGCGAATTTTAGAGCAGACATCGTGGACGACTTCCTTGAATGTCTTTTGCAGATCCGCAGGCAATTTATTAAACCAGGCTTTATTGAATATCCAGATGAAAAGCCCCTGGGCATAATTGACATAGGTGTAATATTTTGCAACCTCGAATTTTTTGGTAATATTACACACCATGGGGGTATGGTCGAGGCCCTCGATGACGCCCTGTTTCAACGCAACCGGAACATCAGGCCACGGCATTGCAACCGGATTCAGCCCCCACGCACGATACAACAATTGATTCACCGCGGCTTCGGCCGTTCGGAATTTGATCTTCTTGGCATCGGCCAGTGTCCGTACCGGCTTGGTTGTGGCCCACCCATAATTTCCGTACCCGGTAATATCGAGTCCCATAATCCCCTGATGATCCATCGCCATCATGAAATGATCGAAAAGTTTGCCACTTGCAACGAATTTATCAAGTTTATCGAACGAATTGATTAAAAACGGGAGGTTAACGAGGCCGAAGCGGGGCCCGAGATTGGTCGCAGCGACAGAGCTGACCCCCATTCCCTGGATAGCACCCATTTGCAACTGATTCAAAACTTCGACTTCGCCACCCAGCATTGAAAAGGGTTTGTAATCCAGGTAAATCTGCCCGTTGGTCCGTTTCCACAACTCATCCCGAATGGCAAACCCGGCGTAAACACCCTTTATAACGGGATGAGATACATTGGAGACGATACATTTATACTTTGCCCCAGACGGATCAAATGCGGGTTTCCACTTGTCCAGCGATGGTTTCTTCTTTGCCATTGCCGGGCTGACGACCAACCCCGCAATTGCAAGGCACATAATAAGAACCACCAGAATTTTCTTAACTTGCATTACGGCCTCCTTTAGCTTGGTGTGAGAAATTGTAACGAACCCACTTCCAGTGAATACCTAGAATAGCTATATTACAGCTACATTGATTTTTGTCAAGGTAAAATTCCCTGATGGAGTCAGAACAATCGGTGAATTTTCCTTCCAATGTAAAAAAGTATCTGGTTTTTTAACATAAAAGGGCCCTACGCAATCGCATAGAGCCCCTGGAAAGGATTCATTTATAAAAGATCGGGGATGGTTATTCCTTGGTAGGTTTTACTTCATCTGCCGCAGTGGTTTCAAAGTCCGGGTTGCTATCTGGTTCACCTGCAGAAGCGGTGGAATCAACTTTTCCCTCTACTTCGGACGGCTGGTCGACCCCATCGTCAGGGGATTTTAACCCATCCACTGCAGAATCCTGGTCGTCTTTTTCAGTTTCCGTTTTTTTGGGTTCATCAACGGACTTGGATTTGGCAACATTTGAATCGGCCTCAACCCTTTTGGCCTTTTTCACTGGTTTTTTTGGCTTCCTGTCCTCAGCTGATACAAACTCAACCAGGGACATTGAAGCTGCATCTCCTGGACGACATCCCAATTTTATAACCCGGGTATACCCCCCGGCTATACCACCAAATCTCTCGGGAGCCTCGTCGAAGAGTTTTTTAACCACGGCACTTTCCGTGATAATGGAAAGCGCCTGGCGACGGGCGTGGAGGTCTCCACGCTTGGCCAGTGTCACCACCTTATCCGCCCAGCGACGCACCTCTTTGGCTTTGGCATCCGTGGTTCGGATTTTCCCATATTTAATAAGCGACGTCACCATATTGCGAAACATGGCTTTTCGGTGACTCGAAGTTCGATTTAGCTTTACGCCAGCTTTTCGGTGTCTCATTTAAAGTAGTTACTCCCCTTTTTCGACCGCTTCCTCCTCAGGAGGTTCAAATCCGTCTAACTCAAGCCCCAGTGACAGGTCCATTTCACTTAAAACTTCTTTTATTTCATTAAGGGATTTTCGTCCAAAGTTCTTTGTCTTGAGCATTTCATTTTCATTTTTACTGACCAGTTGATAAATCTTTTGAATATCCGCATTTTTCAAGCAATTGGCACTGCGAACGGATAATTCAAGTTCATCAACGCTCCGATAAAGGTTTTCATTAAATACCGGTTTTTCGGTCCGCCCCTTTTTCATAGGTTTCGGAAGGGCTTCTTCATCAAAATTAATAAAGATGGACATCTGTTCTTTCATAATCTTGGCTGCATATGCAACCGCATTTTCCGGTGCCACGCTACCATCCGTCCAGACTTCAAAGATAAGTTTATCATAATCTGTTTTTTGTCCAACACGTGCCTGCCCTACCGTATAAATGACACGTTTTATAGGAGAAAAAACGGAATCAATGGGAATTGTTCCAACCGGCGCATCCGGATCTTTATTGCTCTCGGCCAGGCAATAGCCCTTGTTTACCTTGACAACCATCTCTATATTTAAATTCGCTTTTTCATTTAACGTCGCAATATGCTGGTCGGGATTCAGGACTTCGCAGCGACCATCATCACTGATGATATCGGCAGCTGTAAGAATCTGTTCACCCTTTGCAGCAATACGGATCGTTTTCGGTTCTGGATCCGACACTTTCAATCGCACTGCCTTAAGATTCAGGATCAGCTCTGATACATCTTCCAGCACTTCAGGAATCGTAGAAAATTCATGCATTACATCATCGAACTTGATGGAGACAATTGCAGCACCATACAGAGATGACAATACGATTCTTCTCAACGCATTCCCGATGGTGATCCCGAATCCCCGCTCAAGCGGTTCGCAGACAAATTTACCATAAGAGGGAGTACTTTCATCTGTAACCACCTTTTCAGGGGTGATCATTTGCTGCCAGTTCATCGGTATTAGTTCATTTGTCGACATTATTTTATCTCCGGGAAGGTGAATGGGAAATTTTTTTTCTCACTATCAGGAAACGACCATTCGTTAGACAAAGACCCTTCGGATTATTATTTTGAGTAAAGTTCCACAATTAACTGTTCCTGCATCGGCATCGTTAAGTCCTCCCGAACCGGCAGGGATTTAACACTTCCCTTGAATTCTTCTTTATCGAGATCAAGCCATTGCGGGATACCACGTCGTACAACCGCTTCCATTGCGTCTGTTATAATCTGAAGTTTTTTATTTTTCGGCTGAATCACATCCCCTTCCTGGATAATATACGAAGGAATATTGACCTTTTTATCATTGACACGGAAATGATTATGCCTCACCAGGTGGCGTCCCTGGGATCGTGAGTTCACAAAACCAAGCCGGTAAACCACGTTATCCAGCCGTCGCTCCAGCATCACAAGAAGATTGGTTCCTGTAACGCCACGCTGACGGTCCGCTCGTTTGAAAAACAGGTGAAACTGTTTTTCAGTGAGGCCATACATCCGTTTAATCTTTTGTTTTTCTCTTAGCTGAATCCCATAATCGGACATTTTTCTACCACGACGCTGGCCATGCTGTCCGGGCGGATATCCCCTTCGGTCAAACCCGCATTTATCCGAATAACAACGATCACCCTTCAGAAACAGCTTTAAATTTTCTCGTCGGCAGAGCCGACAAACAGAACCTGTATAACGTGCCAAATGATCCTCCCTACTGATTTTTTCATTTGATCTTTAAATCAGCAAACAAATTAAACCCGCCGGCGCTTCGGGGGGCGACAACCATTGTGGGGTACCGGTGTGACGTCTTTGATCATGGTAATAATGAATCCTGCCGCCTGCAATGCTCTCAGGGCAGATTCTCTCCCGCTGCCGGGACCCTTTACAAAAACCTCCACACTCTTCATCCCGTGTTCCATCGCTTTTTTGACCGCATCCTGGGCCGCAAGCTGGGCAGCAAACGGTGTGCTCTTACGGGACCCTTTAAAGCCCTGCCCGCCGGCACTTGCCCAGGCCACAGTATTTCCGGCCTTATCGGTAATCGTTACAATTGTATTATTGAAAGTAGAATGTATATGAACAACACCGCTGGCGATATTTTTCTTTTCTTTTTTCTTGGTGCGGACTTTTTTAGCCATTGATTGATCCTTAATGTTATTTTTTAACGACTATCCACGCGTAGTGGCTTTCTTTTTGACCGCTGTTCTTCTCGGCCCCTTCCGGGTTCGGGCATTGGTACTTGTCCTCTGGCCCCTTACAGGTAAGGAGCGGCGATGCCTCAATCCACGATAACACCCCAGATCCATCAGCCGCTTAATATCCATGGAGATGCTGGACCGTAGCTCACCTTCAACCTTATACCCGTCATCAATAGTTTTACGAATCTGATTAATATCCGATTCCGTCAGGTCATCGGTTTTCAAGTCGGGATCAATACCTACTTTGTTCAGGATCTCTTTGGACAATGTACGCCCGATTCCGTAAATGTAGGTCAGCCCGATTTCAATTCGTTTGCGTTTTGGTAAATCTACGCCCGCGATTCGTGCCACGGTATTTCCTCCTGTTTAATAATTACCCCTGTCGCTGTTTATGTCGTTTATTTTCACAGATCACCCGGACAACGCCTTTGCGCCGAACAATCTTACATTTGTCGCACATTTTTTTTACGGATGCCCTGACTTTCATCGGCATGTACTCCTCTGCATTTGGAAGGCCATCGCAAACCTTCCGGATTTCTGGTTGCTCTGAAGAAAACTATTTTTCCCGATACGTAATCCGTCCCCTAGTTAAATCGTATGGGGATAGCTCCACGGACACCTTGTCACCTGGTAAAATTTTAATAAAATGCATCCGCATTTTTCCTGAAATATGGGCCAGTACCTGGTGTTTATTCTCCAGCTCAACCTTAAACATGGCATTCGGCAGGGTTTCTAGGACCACACCCTCTACCTTTATCGCTTCTTCTTTCGCCATTGAGTTTTTACCCCTTTTAACGTTTGCCTCAAATCTAACCGGGCTTTAATTTAAACCCCTTCAGATTAGTGTCTCCCCTTCATACGGCTGCCACTGCCTCGTTTTAAAAATCCTTCGTAATGACGTGTCAGCATGTGAGACTCTATCTGCCCAATAGTATCAATGGCCACACCTACCACGATCAGTAACGCAGTTCCGCCGAAATAAAAGGGAACGTTGAATTTACTGATCAAAATCGAAGGAAGCACACAAACTGCAGACACATACACGGCGCCACCCAGGGTAATGCGGGTCAATACCCGGTCAATATATTCCGAGGTTCGTTTTCCAGGACGTATTCCAGGTATAAAACCGCCATTTTTTTTCATATTATCGGCAACATCATCCGGATTAAAAGTTACAGCCGTGTAAAAGTAACAAAAGAAAAAGATAAAACCGACATATAATAATTCATAAAATAGTCCGCCGGGTCTGAGCGACGTACTGACCGCCTTAACCCATGGGACATTGATGAAGTTGGCAATGGTTGCAGGAAACATAATAATTGATGAGGCGAAAATAGGTGGAATAACGCCCGATGTATTAATTTTCAGCGGTAAATGGGTACTTTGGCCGCCATACATTTTCCGCCCCACCATCCGTTTGGCATATTGAACCGGAATCCGTCTCTGTCCCTGTTCGACAAAAATAATCAGAGCGACGACCGCCAGCATTAAAACAATTAAAATCAGCATCGCAAAGATTGACAATTCACCGGTCGACAAAAGGCGGAACGAATTGCCTATGGCAGAAGGCAAACGCGCCACAATTCCGGCAAAAATGATCAATGAAATACCATTGCCGATGCCGCGCTCGGTGATCTGTTCTCCAAGCCACATGATAAAGGCGGTGCCCGCAGTCAGGGTAATGACCGTCATGATACGAAAAGGCCAGCCGGGAATCATCGCGACACCCATTTTCTCAAGTCCCACACTGATTCCCAAGCCCTGAATAATACTTAAAACAATTGTGCCATAACGTGTATATTGAGTTATTTTTTTCTGGCCCTGCGCGCCCTCTTTCTTCAATTGCTCAAGATAGGGAACCACGACGGTTAACAACTGCAGGATAATAGACGAACTGATATAGGGCATAATGCCCAGGGCAAAGACGGATAACCGTTGTAGCGCGCCCCCGGAAAACATATTAAAAATTCCCAGAACGGTATCTTTATACCGGGCAAAAATATCGGCTAATGCGGCACTATCAATCCCCGGCACGGGTATCGCAACACCGACCCGATAAACGGCTAAAAGCGCCAGAGTGAATAAAATCCGGCGTTTCAGTTCAGGAATTTTAAACAGACTTTGAAAACCGCTTCCGATCATTTAGACAACCTCAACCGTTCCGCCAATTTTTTCAATTTTCTCTTTGGCTGTTTGGCTAACCGCATTGACCCGGACCGTCAAAGCACGATCGAGCTCACCGTTACCCAGTACTTTGATGCCGTCTCTCCGGCCTTTAACCAGACCGGATCGCACCAGTTCAACCTCGTCGACCACGGTCCCGCTGGCAAATCGGTTTAAATCGGTAATATTAACAATGGCAATGCGTTTTTTGAATATATTAGTAAACCCTCTTTTGGGCAAGCGCCGCTGAAGTGGCATCTGGCCGCCTTCAAACCCGGCCCTTACACCGCCTCCGGAGCGACTGTTACTGCCTTTATGCCCCCGGCCGGACGTTTTCCCCAGACCGGATCCAACCCCTCGGCCCAAACGTTTTCGTTTTCGCCTGGAACCGGGCGCAGGTGATAATTCGTTCAATTGCATTTTCTTACTCCTCTACCCGAATCAAGTGAGAAACGGCATTGATCATTCCCCGAATTTCAGGAGTATCCAATAACGTGACGGTTTTATTGATTTTGGTCAGGCCCAGCCCCCTCAACACACGGCGATGCTTCTCCGGCCTGCCGATCATACTCTTTATCATTGTCACTTTTACTTTTTCCGACATGGAAACAATATCCTCTGATAGTTAGAGTTCAGACACCGATATACCACGGCATTTGGCCACTTCTTCCGGGCTCCGTAATTGCGTCAGGCCTTCAATGGTTGCTTTCACCACATTGTGCGCATTATGCGAACCCATACACTTGGTTAGAATATTCTGGACACCTACGGCCTCCAGAACCGCACGCACTGCGCCGCCGGCAATCAACCCGGTCCCTTCTGCGGCAGGCTTCAGCAGTACGCGCCCGGCGCCGAATTTACCGATTACCTTGTAAGGAATGGTTCCCTCCATCAAGGGTATATCTACCATATTCTTTTTTGCTTTTTCGACACCCTTACGGATTGCCTCCGGGACTTCACCGGCCTTTCCGAGACCGTAACCGACCTTACCTTTGCCGTCGCCCACGACAACTATCGCACCAAAACTAAACCGACGGCCACCCTTAACGACCTTGGCAACCCGATTAATATTGACGACTTTATCGATCAGCAGATTTTCTTCAGTATCTCGTTTATACAACCGCTTGCCTCCGTTTGGTATCCTTATTATTTCCTGCTTCCCGCCTGTTTATCTAAATTTATATCAAGTTTATTTAAATTTATATCAAGACCGGGAAACGGCCTGAAGCAACATGCCCCAAGTGATATTCGTATTTTTAATAGCCTAAAAGGTTAATCCAACTTTGCGAGCACCATCGGAAACGGCCTTAATGCGCCCGTGGTATTGATAACCGCTGCGGTCAAACACCACTTTTTTGATCCCCTGGGCCATCGCCCGTTCACCGATCGTTTTTCCAACCAGCTCTGCCATGGCGATCTTACCCTTCACCTCATCCAGCATTCCCCGAACCTGCTTCTCAACACTTCCGGCTGCCACCAGGGTTTTACCCGTCGTATCATCAACCACCTGAGCGTATATGTGTTTTGAACTTCTGAAAACACATAATCTCGGTCGATCCGGCGTCCCGGTAATTTTTTTGCGAATCCGTTTCATTCTTTTCAAACGGGCATCTTTTTTAAACGAAAGCTTCCCCATGACTATATCACCTTTACAATACAATTCAGACGATTTAGAGCAGGCGACTATTTTGAATGATCACTCTGTCTACGTCTCAGTAATTATTGTGTAGCGCCCGTCTTACCGGCCTTGCGTTGAATTCTTTCCTCCGCATATTTGATCCCTTTTCCCTTATAAGGCTCCGGGGGTCTCAGGCGACGAATAGCGGCGGCTACATGCCCGACTTTTTCCTTGTCAATTCCTGTTACCGTGATGTTATTTTTTTTATCAACGGTCGCACTGATTCCTTCCGGAAGGATAAAATCAACCGAGTTTGAAAACCCAAGGTTCAAGTTAAGCGTCTGGCCGCTGATAGTTGCGCGGTAGCCGATACCATTAATTTCAAGCACCCGCTCAAATCCTTTATTTACACCGATAACCATATTATTGATCAATGACCGTGTGAGTCCCTGCATGGCCCGGTTCTGCCGTGTTGGTTTATCGATACAGACCTGGATAACTTCCGGTTTGATTTCAAGATCAACACTGGGGTGAATATTCCTCGACAAAGTCCCGTTTGGGCCCTTGACGGCGAGCAGGCGGTCCTTCCAGGTGATGGTCGTTTTTTCAGGTATATTAATAGGTTTTTTACCGACGCGAGACATTTACCACTCTCCTTACCTCTTTAAATAGATGCACAATCCCTGCGATTCTCAAATACGGCTACCATACATGACATAAAAGTTCACCGCCAATATTTTCCCTGCGCGCTGCCTTATCCGTCATAATTCCTTTAGAAGTCGACAAAATAGCAATCCCCAGCCCGTTTAATACCGGTGGAATCATATTCCCCTTTACATAGACGCGTCGACTCGGCTTGCTGATACGCTGAATACCGTAAATCGTGTGCCGCTGATCTGGACTATATTTTAGATACACCCGTAAAATACCCTGTTTAGCATCGCTGACAAACTTATAATCACGAATGTAACCCTCTGATTTCAGTACCTTCGCAACTTCAGTCTTCATTCTGGAACCTGGAATGTCAACGCTTTTAAACTTCGCTTTCCCTGCGTTTCGAATTCGGGTCAGCATGTCCGCGATGGGATCGCTCATCGCCATGATAGTCTCCGTAATATTAAATTGTTAAAAAATCGAAAATTTAATCGACCACTATAGTGCGGAAAATCACTTTACACCGCATCTTATCACCAGCTCGATTTAGTGACACCCGGCAGACGTCCCTGGGAAGCCAAATTTCGAAAGCATATCCGACAAATACCAAATTTCCGTATAAATGCACGTGACCGCCCGCACATCGGGCATCGATTGTATTTGCGTACTTTAAACTTCGGCTCTTTTTTAGCCTTCTCTTTTAGCGCCTGCCTAGCCAAATCATATCCTCCCTGTGGACATTGTGAATGTGTCGCATTGTTTCAACCGACCGAACGTATAATACTGCTAATTTTTTCCGAATTCATAATTTTTAAAGGGCATGCCTAAAAGCTTTAGCAGCGCGCGACCTTCTTCGTCTGTTCGTGCGGTGGTAATACATGAAATATTTAGTCCCTTAATCTTATCTACTTTATCGTAATCAATTTCAGGGAAAATAATCTGTTCCCTGATTCCCAGGGTATAATTCCCATGCCCGTCAAATCCTTTTGGGGAAATCCCTCTAAAATCTCTGACGCGAGGCAAAGCCACATTGACCAGTTTATCAAAAAAATCATACATACGGCTTCTGCGAAGCGTGACCGTGCATCCAATCGGCATTCCCTCACGCAATTTAAAGGCGGCAATTGATTTTTTTGCGCGTGTGATCATCGGTTTCTGGCCGGCAATCAACGTTAATTCTTCAACAGCAGAATCGAGAATTTTAATATTTTGAATGGCCTCACCCAGCCCCATGTTGAGAACCACCTTGTCCAGCTTTGGGGTCTGCATCGGGTTTTTATAACCGAAATGTTCGATTAAACGAGGGCTTACATCGGATTTGTAGTATGCTTTAAGTTTCGACATGATACATCCCTTTATACATCAATTATTTCATCGCATTGACCGCAAATCCGAACATTCTTACCATCTTCGAGCCGTTTGCGCTTGATGCGTGTCGGTTGAACACATTTCCCACATAAAAGCATCACATTGGCCCATTGGATTGGCGCTTCCGTTTCGATAATACCGCCCTGTCTGTTCGAAGCATCCGGCCGGGTGTGCTTTTTTACGATATTGACGTTTTCAACGAGAACTCTCGATTTCTTTCGGTCAATTTTGAGTATTTTACCGATCTTCCCACGGTCCTTACCGGCAATCACCTTAACTTTATCGTCCTTTTTAAAACGGCTTTTATTGATTGGCATAACTTCGTCTCCATTAGACGCCTTGATAGTTTTGATAATATCGCGGGTAGCTATAAAACCTCAGGCGCCAGCGAGATGATTTTCATAAACTTTTTTGCGCGCAATTCCCTCGCCACCGGGCCAAATATTCGGGTACCAATCGGTTCACGCTGGTTGTTTATCAATACCGCTGAATTTTCATCGAATCGAATAAGGCTGCCATCCGGCCGATGAATTTCTTTCTTTGTGCGCACGACAACGGCCTTGAGAACATCCCCCTTTTTAACCTTCGCGTTGGGCAATGCCACCTTGACAGCGACCACGATAATATCCCCGATACCCGCATATCGACGACGGGAACCACCTAAAACTTTTATGCAGTACAATTCCTTGGCACCGGAGTTGTCCGCTACCGTCAACCTTGTCTCCGATTGAATCATCGTTTCGTTCCTTGTATAACGTTATTAAACCGCTTTTTCGACGATTCGGCTAATCCGCCACCGTTTCGTGCGACTGATAGGCCTTGATTCAGTAATAAGGACTTTATCGCCAATTCCACAGGAATTATTCTCATCATGCACAGCAAATTTTGCCCGCCTGCGAATATATTTTTTATAAAGCTTATGTTTTACCAATCGCTCCACCTGAACGGTAACCGATTTTTCCATTTTATCGCTGATAACCGTTCCTGCCAATTGTCGCTTTTTTCCGCTACCCTTCATGGTATTTTGTTTTCCTTTAGTTTCAGCTCAAATCGGATTCACGAATAATTGTCTTAATACGGGCAATGTCGCGTTTTGTTTCCATCATTTTACGTTGATTCTCAAGCTGACCGATCTCGTGCTGAAACCGCAAGTTAAACAAAGATTGTTTCAGGTCAACCAGCTTCGCCTGACGCTCATCCCGACTCATATCTCTAATCTCAGAAGTCTTCATCAGACACCGCCCCTTTCAATAAATCTAGTTTTCAGCGGTAATTTATAGGCCGCAAGCCGTAAGGCTTCCATGGCCATCTCTCGGCTTACGCCTTCCATTTCATAGAGAACACGGCCTGGTTTAATGACGGCAACCCATGCTTCGGGTGGCCCTTTCCCCTTCCCCATCCGGACTTCTGCCGGTTTCTTGGTTATCGGTTTGTCTGGAAAAATTCGAATCCAGATTTTCCCGCCACGCTTGATTCGCCGGGTCATGGCAATACGGGCGGATTCAATTTGCCGGGCGCTGATATATCCGCTTTCCAGGGCCTGAAGCCCATAATAGCCGTAGTTCAGGTTGCTACCGCGGTAAGCCATCCCCCTCATTCTGCCCCGCTGTTGTTTACGAAACTTGACTTTCTTGGGACTCAGCATTTTTTATCTCTCCAAATATCAATCAGCTATTTTCGGCCGCTGGCTGTTTTTTCGTCTTTTAAAATCTCACCTTTGAAGATGAATACCTTAATACCGATGGCACCATAAGTTGTCCGGGCGGTAACAATCCCGTAATCAATATCTGCCCGCAGGGTGTGCAAAGGAATTCTTCCCTCTTTATAGACTTCGGTCCGCGCCATTTCGGCACCTCCCAGGCGGCCTGCACATATAATCTTGATCCCTTCTGCGCCAAATCTCATGGCAGAAGCGATTCCCCGTTTCATGGCCCTGCGAAACGCCACTCTTTTTTCAAGTTGCTGAGCCACATTTTCGGCAACCAGCTGGGCATCTGTCTCGGTTTTACGGACCTCCTTGATGTCGATCAACACTTCTCTCGAAATCTTTTTCTCGATTTCTTTTTTGAGCAGTTCAATCTCAGATCCCTTTTTGCCGATAATAATTCCCGGTCGTGCCGCATGTATTCTTAACCGGATCCGTTTGGATGAGCGTTCAATTTCAATTTTTGAAATCCCGGCATGCTTGAGTTTCTTTTTTATAAATCGACGCAGTTCAAAATCTTCTAGAATGTATTCAGCATACTTTTTATCGGAATACCATTTTGATTCCCACGTTTTGACAATGCCTAATCTCAACCCGATCGGATTTACTTTTTGGCCCAAACTTAACCCCTCCCTTAAACTGTCTCAGCTGTTAAAGTGACAGTAATGTGGCTGGTTCTTTTCAATATTTGCGTTCCCCGGCCCCTGGCCCGTGCCTTAAATCGTTTCAGGGTCGGCCCCTGATCGGCCGTAATGTTAAGAATTTTCAAATCGTCAATATCCAGATCATGATTCGCTTCCGCATTCGCCACGGCTGAATTGAGAACTTTTTCCACCAGCCGGGCCGCTTTCTGAGGCATGAAATGCAACCTGTTGATACCTTCCTCGACAGGAATATTCTTCACCGAATCGATGATTTTATGGATTTTACGCGGCGATATCCGTTCGTAGCGTGCCACCGCTTTTACTTCCAGTTCAGCCATTGTTACTGTCTCCCTGAAACGATTATCTAACCTTCGATTTTCTGTCACCGGCATGGCCAAAAAAGGTACGTGTCGGTGAAAATTCGCCAAGCTTATGGCCCACCATATCCTCGGAAATAAACACGGGAATAAATTTTCTTCCGTTATGAACTGCCAGTGTAAACCCTACCATTTCTGGAATAATGGTAGATCTCCGGGACCATGTCTTGATGACCTGCTTGCTGGATGTCTGTTGCGCTCGATTCACTTTTTCCAGCAATTTGGGATCAATATAAGGCCCTTTTTTTAATGATCGTGGCATAGTGTCTCCCTAAAATCTAAAACGACAGGCTTTCAAAAGCCGGGCTGCGCTGATCACCGTCATGACCAACTGTCCCTTGACCTTTTTATTTTTTATTTCGTCTCTTCACAATGTACCGGTTGCTACGCTTGTTTTTCCGGGTACGATATCCCTTGGCCGGAACCCCCCAAGGAGAACAGGGATGTCTACCGCCGGAAGAGCGGCCCTCTCCACCGCCCATGGGATGATCAACCGGGTTCATTGCAACGCCACGAACCTTGGGTCTCTTTCCCAGCCAGCGGTTACGCCCCGCTTTTCCAAGAGAAAGGTTTTCGTGCATGACGTTCCCCAATTGTCCAACGGTGGCCTGGCATTTTCCAAGCACCATGCGAACTTCACCGGATGGAAGCTTAACCAGGGCGTATTTACCCTCTTTGGCCATTAACTGGGAATACGTTCCGGCACTTCTGACAATCTGGCCGCCCTTCCCGATACGAAGCTCAATATTGTGTATATGGGTTCCCAATGGAATTTTGTTTAATGGCAACGCATTACCCGGTTTAATGTCCGCCTCCGGCCCGCTTAATACCGTATCCCCCACCCTTAATTTCAGGGGAGCCAGGATATAGCGCTTCTCACCGTCAATATAATGAAGCAGGGCAATCCGGGCGGACCGGTTGGGATCATATTCAATAGCCGCCACTTTTGCGGGGACTCCCGTTTTATCCCGCTTGAAATCAATCATGCGATAATGACGCTTATGACCGCCGCCCCTGTGCCGACTGGTAACACGCCCCCTGTTATTTCGCCCACCAGAAGAATGGATAGGCTTCAACAATGCTTTTTCGGGCGGCTTATCGGTTATTTCATCAAACGTGTGGTACGTTTGAAAACGACGCCCCGGTGAAGTCGGCTTTACTCTCTTAATTCCCATAATCAGTCTCTGACATTCAGTTTTAAGTTAGCTGTGACATTTAATTAATGCATCAACAAATTATCCCGTCTATGCTCCCTCAAAGAATTCAATCCGCTCACCCGGCATGAGGGTCACGATGGCCTTTTTCCAGCTGCGACGCCTTCCCAGGATTCGCCCCCGCCGTTTGAGCTTACCTCGTATGTGCAGGGTTTTGACCGCCGAGACGCGAACACTGAAAACTTCCTCAATCGCCCGCTTTATTTCGACTCGATTGGCTTTGGGGGCAACTTCAAAAGAAAACTGATTGTACGCTTCCTTCTGGTTGGTGGTTTTTTCAGTAATAATTGGCCGCCTGATAATATCATGTGCAATCATGCTGCCAGTCTCCTTTCAATCCCTTCCACAGAAGAAGTCAACAACAATAAATGTTTGTATTTCAAAATATCGTATACATTCAGGCCCGCTACCTTCAGGACCTTTACACCGGGCAGATTTCTTGAGGACATGTCCAGATTGGTATCCAGTTCATCGGTTACGATCAATGCGTTTTGCACGTCGAGCGTATTCATTACCTTGACAAAATCTCTGGTCTTAATTCTCTCGAGTCCGAATCCATCCAGAACAAGCAGTTGTTCCTCGGAAAGCTTGCTGCTCAATGCCATTTTGAGCGCCAGGGCTTTTACTTTCTTGGGAACTTTGTGCGCCCAGGATTTCGGATGCGGCCCAAAAACAACCCCGCCACCCCTCAATAAAGGTGACTTGGCATTACCTCTTCGCGCGCGTCCGGTACCCTTTTGACGGTACAATTTACGTGTACTTCCCTTGATATCTGAACGGTTCTTGACCGACGCGGTGCCGGATCTTTTCCCGGCAAGCTGCATTGTCACCACCTGGTGAAGGATATCAGGTTTTACGGAAATGTTGAAAATATCATCCCGTAAATCTATCTGATCCACCTTTTCGGCCTTATTGTTTAATACATCTACAACAGCCATCGTTATTGCCTCGCCTTGGTTTTAGTCACCCGAATCAAACCCGTTTTAGGCCCCGGAACCGCTCCCTTCAGGAGCAATAAATATTGGTCTTCCCGGATATCCACGATGGTTAGGTTTCGAATGGTTTTGCGTGCATACCCATATCTACCTGGCAGCTTTTTCCCCTTAATAACTTTTGAAGGTGTCGCACTGCAGCCAACCGAGCCCGGAATCCGGTGACTGTGACTGCCGTGGGTTTTTTTGCCGCCGTGAAAACCGTGCCGTTTGATAACGCCCGAAAACCCACGCCCCTTGGTTATTCCGGTGATATCTACCTTTTCTCCAACCTGAAAAATACCAGGAGAAATAACCTGCCCCGGCTTGAAATCCTCAGGGTTATCAACCGGAACCTCTCCAAGGGTGGCGCCCGTTGACAAACCGCTTTTTGCCAGGTGACCCTTCATCGGCCGATTGATCCGTTTTTCCAGTTTGCTGCCAAAGTTCAATTGAAGGGCATTATAGCCATCCCTGGCTTTGGTTTTCACCTGGGTTACCACACAGGGACCGATCTCAATTGCAGTGACCGGGACATAACGGCCGTCTGGTTCAAAAAGGCCGGTCATTCCAAGTTTTTTTCCTATCAATCCTTTACACATATGTCGCTTCGCTTTTTATTTGGGTATCGCATTAAATGTATTTGAATAAAAAATACGCCGGCTCTTTTATTTACGCTTGACATGATCACCAGGCTAACCCCCCGCCTGGAGTCGAATGACAAACGCTCTGTTCAATGCTTTTACAATTTTATTTCAACATCTACCCCGGGCGAAAGATCCAACTTCATCAAGGCATCAACGGTCTGCTGGGTCGGTTCGAGGATATCCAGCAGACGTTTGTGTGTCCGGATCTCAAATTGCTCTCTCGATTTTTTATTGACATGCGGAGAACGTAACACACAATATTTGTTAATCTTTGTCGGCAAAGGAATCGGCCCGACGATCTTTGCACCCGTTTTATTGGCTGTATCCACAATATCCGTAGCCGATTGGTCGAGCAGCTTATGATCGTATGCCTTCAGCCGGATTCTTATCTTTGTATTCATCATCATGACTTGGATCTTTCGTTTATCATTCTAAACTATTCAATAACTTCACTGATCACGCCGGCGCCGACAGTACGGCCACCTTCCCGGATCGCAAACCGAAGCTCTTTCTCCATCGCGATCGGCATGATCAACTCGCCCTCTATCGTCACGTTGTCACCCGGCATGACCATCTCTACACCCTGCGTTACCACTCCCGTAACATCCGTCGTCCGAAAGTAAAACTGCGGGCGATAGCCCGTGAAAAACGGCGTGTGACGTCCGCCTTCCTCTTTGCTCAACACGTACACTTCCGCCTTGAACTTCGTATGCGGCGTAATCGTTCCGGGAATCGCCACCACCTGCCCTCGCTCAACATCTTCGCGCTTCGTCCCCCGAAGCAAAACCCCGATGTTGTCTCCGGCCTGCCCTTCGTCCAGCAGCTTTCGGAACATCTCCACACCCGTGCACACCGTCGTCTGCGTTGGACGGATCCCCACGATCTCCACCTTATCGCCCACATGGATGATTCCCCGATCCACACGCCCCGTCACCACTGTCCCCCGTCCGGATATACTGAAAACATCCTCGATCGGCATCAAAAAGGGCTTTTCAATATCTCGTTCCGGCTCCGGAATAAATTCGTCAATCGCATCCATCAGCTCGAAAATACATTTGACTTCCTCGCTGTCCGGATCGTCGCTCTCCAGCGCTTTCAGAGCGCTCCCCTTGATAATCGGCGTGTCATCTCCGGGAAATTCATATTTGTCCAGCAGTTCCCGCAATTCCAGCTCGACCAGCTCTATCAGTTCTTCGTCGTCCACCATGTCGCATTTGTTTAAAAATACCACGATCCGGGGCACACCCACCTGACGGGCCAGCAATATATGCTCGCGCGTCTGCGGCATGGGACCGTCATCGGCACCGACCACCAGAATGGCACCATCCATCTGCGCCGCTCCCGTGATCATGTTCTTGATATAATCCGCATGGCCCGGGCAATCCACATGCGCATAATGACGCTTATCCGTCTCGTACTCCACATGCGCCGTTGCGATCGTGATCCCGCGCTCCTTCTCTTCCGGCGCCTTGTCGATCTGGTCAAATGGCACAAACTCCGCCATCCCCTTCAAACCCATGTGCTTCGTGATCGCCGCTGTCAACGTCGTCTTTCCATGATCAATATGACCTACCGTACCTACATTTACGTGCGGCTTTTTCCGCTCAAATTTTTCCTTGGCCATGAGGGTCCTCCATTAACGCAAGTGGGTTTTTAACTGATTACCTATCTGTTTCCCCAGATAAGCATAAATAAAGCCGGCGTAACATGATTGACCGTGACGCACGGCTCGATTGTTTGCAAAATTTCTAAAACAGGATACTTACCAGCGAAAATGGGCAAATGCTTTATTCGCTTCCGCCATCTTGTGTGTATCCTCCCGTTTTTTTACTGACTGTCCGCGTTTATTCGCCGCGTCAAGGAGTTCAGCTGATAATTTCTCCGCCATTCCCTTTTCGTGGCGTCCTCTGGCAAAAGCAATCAGCCAGCGAACTCCCAGGGCCGTACGGCGACTCGGCCGAATTTCAGTCGGTACCTGATAGGTAGAACCGCCTACACGCCGCGATTTAACCTCAACCTTGGGCCGTACATTATCAATGGCCTTTTCAAAAACGGACAACGGCGACTCTCCGGTCTTGCTTTCAATGATATCAAAAGCATCATATAAGATCGTTTCAGCCGTACTTTTTTTACCGTCCCGCATCAGTTTGTTTATAAACTTGGTCACCAGTTCATTTTTGTATTTATGATCCGGAACTGCGGGGCGATGCGGAACTTCTCTTCTTCTTGGCATATCGATTACCTTGTTGCGTTCTTCTGATATATTTTTTAATTTGACTTAAAATATTTACACGCAGATCATTTGGGCTTTTTGGTACCGTACTTTGAACGCCCCTGTTTTCGATCATCAACCCCCAGGGTATCCAGCGTTCCCCGAACAATATGATAGCGGACACCGGGAAGGTCTTTCACCCTGCCACCGCGAACCAGCACAACGGAATGCTCCTGCAGATTATGCCCCATGCCTGGGATATACGCCGTCACCTCAATTCCAGTGGTTAATCGAACACGCGCTACCTTACGAAGAGCAGAGTTCGGCTTTTTCGGAGTTGAGGTATACACCCGGGTACAGACCCCCCGTTTCTGGGGCGCTCCCTTTAGCGCCGGCGTGTTGGTCTTTTTAATAATGCGCTTTCTTCCTTTTCGCACAAGCTGGTTGATCGTGGGCATAATTTCCTCGTACCGTTTAGAACCTTAAAAACAACTGATTTTAAAGGCTATATTTTATAAGTATCGTTTCCGGATACAATGTTTGTATACTTTGTAATCCCGTAGATAATTACAAAGTTGCAGCTCTTCATTGAAGGCAGCCGCTGGCGGCTCTTCAAGCAGAGCCTGTTTAATAAAAAGAATATAGGTATATCGTAAAGCCCTTCTTGTCAAGCACAATCTAACTATATTTTTACCTTTTTTCGTTTCCAGCAACCCGCCCAAACCTAATTCAAGGTCAAGTCACCATAGGACTGCAGGCCGGTTCCACACGGAATCAACCGCCCCATAATCACATTCTCCTTGAGCCCTTTCAGATTATCCACCGCCCCTGCAATACTGGCATTGGTTAAAACTTTGGTGGTTTCCTGGAACGAAGCGGCCGAAATAAAGCTATCCGTTGACAATGATGCTTTTGTAATTCCAAGGATCAACGCTTCCGCTTTGGCGGGTTCTTTTCCCCTGGCAACCAGATCGGCGTTGGCATCTTCAAACACAATTCGATCAACCTGTTCGTCGTTGATAAAATCGCTGTCACCCGGATCAATAATTTTAACCCGTCGCATCATCTGGCGAACGATGATTTCAATATGTTTATCGTTTATTCGCACACCCTGCAGACGGTAGACTTCCTGGACCTCGTCCAGCAGATACCGGGCCAGTGAAAGTTCGCCTTTTATATTGAGAATATCCTGTGGAATGGCAGCCCCGCCGATGAGGGGATCTCCGGCACGAATGTAGTCCCCCTCGTATACATTGATATGTTTTCCCCGGGGAATCAGATATTCTTTTTTCTCACCGACATCCACCGGAGTCACAGTCACCCGCTGTTTCCCTCTTTTCATGGATTTTGAAATGGAAACATACCCGTCAATTTCACTTAAAACAGCCACTTCCTTAGGCTTTCGCACTTCAAACAATTCCGCCACACGGGGAAGCCCACCCGTAATATCTTTGGTTTTAGTGGTTGCCCGGGGTAACTTGGCCACGACTTCACCCGCCTTGATATCATCACCTTCTTCAACCAGAAGAATGGCATCCACGGGTAAAACGTATCGGGCCACTCCGGATTCGCCGGACAGTTTGATTGTTTTTCCCTTCTCGTCTTTGATGGAGATACGGGGACGGTCATCGGGATTTCTCGATTCGATGATGGTATGGCTTGATTTACCCGTAACGGCATCGACTTTTTCCTGCAGCGTCTTGCCGAGTTGAATATCACCGAATTTTACTTTCCCGTCAACTTCCGAAATAATGGGCGTGGTAAAAGGATCCCATAAGGCCAGTAAATCACCTGTTTTTACCTGCTGGCCGTCATCAACGGTCAGCTCGGCACCATAAATAACCGGAAACCGTTCCAGCTCACGGCCGCTTTCTCCCAGGATCACAAATTCCCCCCCTTTACGGTTCATGACGATCCGTTTATTCTTTGCGCTTTTCACCACATTCAGCCCCAGGTACTTTATGCGGCCATCGGTCCGGGCGCGAATATCAGCCTGTTCCACCCGTCGGCTTGCCGTCCCTCCGATATGAAATGTTCTCATGGTAAGCTGGGTACCCGGCTCGCCGATTGACTGGGCAGCCAGAATACCGACGGTCTGACCGATTTCAACGACTCCTCCCTGGGCCAGATCGCGGCCATAACAGGTGGCGCAAACACCGTCTCTGGAATTACACGTCAGGACGGATCGAATTTTTACCTTCGTCACCCCTGCTTTTTCAACCCGTTCAACAGCGGCTTCATCCAGTAATTCTCCAGCCGGTACCAGGACATCATCGGTATAGGGGTCGAGGATATCATCCATCACCGTACGCCCCAGAATCCGCTCGCTTAATTGTTCTATAATTTCACCACCTTCCATGAGAGGCTCCACTTCAAGGCCCACCATGGTTCCACAGTCCTTTTCTCTGATCGTACAATCCTGGGCGACATCTGCCAGCCGACGTGTTAAATAGCCTGAATTGGCCGTCTTCAAGGCCGTATCGGCCAGTCCCTTCCGAGCGCCATGCGTGGAAATAAAATACTGCAGCACAGAGAGCCCTTCCCGGAAATTCGCGCTGATCGGTGTTTCGATAATCTCACCGGACGGTTTTGCCATCAACCCACGCATCCCGGCCAGCTGGCGCATCTGATCCTTGCTGCCCCGGGCACCCGAATCGGCCATCATGTAAATCGGGTTCATACTTGTTTGAAATTCCGGATTTCCGTCCTTATCTTTTCTCACATTACCGGCATCGTCCAGTACCGGTTCCAGACGCATGGCCTCCATCATTTCGTTGGCCACGTCATCAGTAGCCCGCGCCCAGATATCAACCACCTTATTATATTTTTCACCGGTGGTGATAAGCCCCTCCGTGTACTGTTCCTGTATTTCAGCGACCTGCTTTTCCGCCTGATTAAAAATATCCCATTTAGACCCGGGAATAATCATGTCATCAATGGAAATTGAAATTCCACCCTCTGTAGCCATACGGTAGCCGATATCTTTTAAGCGGTCGGACAGAATAACCGTTGTTTTGGCCCCGAGATTCCGATAGGCAAAATCGACCAGATTCCGCAAAGCACCTTTATCCATCACCCGGTTGACCAGGTGAAAAGGTATTTCGGGCTGTTTATCAACGACTTCGAATATATGAAACGCACCATCCGCTTCAATGATTTCGCTGATATCGCCGGTTTCAAGAGAAAACAGCGCATCCGTCACCACTTCATCCGTATTGAAGATCCGGTTGAATTCCTTTTTACTCAGACGGCCGATCAATCCTTTATTTTCACTGTCGGAGCTGATCGACTGAGAGGCAGCCAGATCTGCCAGAGGTGTGCCGGCCTTGATCTTCCGCATCACGGCCTGGGCTTTTCTTTTGGTAGCCAGCGCCACTCGTCGCAACACCATGATGGTATCTTTTGGCATAATCTCCCACAGTAAAACACGGCCTGCTGTTGTATCCACACGCTTGCCATGAATGCGGACAACGATAGCCGCATGCAAATCAATGGCATCGGCATCGTAGGCCGAACGAACTTCTTCTACACTCGAAAATAACTTTCCCTCACCCTTTACCGCAACCAGATCACGGGTTAAATAATAGATACCCAGCACAATATCCTGGCTTGGAACGATAATCGGGCTGCCACTGGCAGGTGACAGGATATTATTTGAAGACAGCATCAATACGCGGGCTTCAATCTGAGATTCCACCGACAAAGGCACATGAACAGCCATCTGGTCACCATCAAAGTCGGCGTTAAATGCCGTACAGACCAGGGGATGCAGCTGAATGGCCTTCCCTTCGATTAAAAGCGGCTCAAAGGCCTGGATACCGAGACGGTGCAGTGTCGGTGCCCGGTTGAGCATCACCGGGTACTCTTTAACGACCTCATCCAGGGTATCCCATACTTCCGGGGTCTCTCTTTCCACCATTCGCTTGGCGCTTTTAACTGTAGATACCGCCCCCTTCTGCTCCAGCCGGTAATAAATAAACGGCTTGAACAGTTCCAGCGCCATCTTTTTGGGCAGACCGCACTGATGCAGGCGTAGATTGGGACCGGAGGTGATCACGGTTCGCCCGGAATAATCGACCCGTTTTCCAAGTAAATTCTGCCGAAACCGGCCCTGTTTACCCTTCAAGGTATCACTCAGAGATTTCAGCGGCCGCCGATTTGAACCCATGATCACACGACCGTGCCGGCCATTATCAAATAAAACGTCCACCGATTCCTGGAGCATCCGTTTTTCGTTGCGGACAATGATTTCAGGGGCTTTTAAATCCATCAACCGTTTCAACCGGTTGTTCCGGTTAATCACCCGCCGATAAAGATCATTCAGGTCAGACGTTGCAAAACGCCCGCCTTCCAGTGGTACCAGGGGTCTTAAATCCGGCGGCAACACAGGAATCACATCCAGTATCATCCAGGAAGGATCGATTCCCGACCGCCGAAAAGCGTCAACGACTTTCAGGCGTTTGGCCATTTTCTGACGTTTGGCGACGGATCCAGTGGTACGAATATCCTCCCGTAGGGTCTTGTACAATTCGTCGAGATCCAGGTTTTCCAACATGCGCTTAACGGCCTCGGCACCAATTCCCGCTTCAAAATCCGTCCCGTAGGTATCAAGGGCGTCCTGATATTCTTCATCCAGCAGTAGTTGCCCGACCGACAGGGGCGTATCCCTGGGATCAATAACGATGTAACTGTCGAAATAGAGAACTTTTTCAATATTTTTTAAAGTGAGATCCAGCAGGTTGCCAATTTTACTCGGCAGGGTTTTCATAAACCAGATATGGGCCACGGGAGATGCCAGCTGGATATGGGCCATCCGGTCCCGCCGTACCTTGGACTGAATAACTTCCACACCACATTTTTCACAGACAACCCCCCGATGCTTCATGCGTTTATATTTACCGCAATTACACTCATAATCTTTGGTGGGACCAAAAATCTTCGCACAGAAAAGCCCATCACGTTCCGGCTTAAATGTTCGATAATTAATTGTCTCCGGTTTTTTTATCTCACCATGCGACCATTCGAGAATCTGCTCCGGGGAGGCAAGTGCCAGCCGTACGGCGCTATAGCGTCTCGGGTCTGTTGGTTTTGCAAAAAAGTCGTATAGGGTATCCATATAAATCGTTCCCCTTTGATTCTTTATTCTCGATTTCGAAAATTATATATTCAGCCAAAAAAAGCTGCGAATATTAAAAACCGCCTCTATTTATTTTCGAGGAGTTGTACATCAAGTCCCAGTGCCCGCAACTCTTTGGTCAGCACTTTAAATGATTCGGGCAGGCCGGGTTCAAGTACATTTTGTCCTTTAACGATCTTTTCGTACATCCGTGTCCGGCCAGCCATATCATCGGATTTAACCGTCAGAAATTCTTGGAGCGCATAGGCTGCGCCATAAGACTCCATGGCCCAGACTTCCATTTCCCCCAGCCGCTGCCCGCCGAACTGTGCCTTGCCGCCAAGCGGCTGCTGGGTAACAATCGAATAGGGCCCAATGGAGCGGGCATGGATTTTATCATCCACGAGATGATGCAGTTTCAGCATATACATGGCACCCACGGTAATTTCCCCCTTGAAGGCTTCACCGGTTCGGCCATCAAACAATTTTGCCTGACCGGTGGTCGCAAAATTGGCTTCTTCAAGGAGTTCCTTGGTTTCAGATTCCATGGCCCCGTCAAACACGGGGGTCGCCATATACACTCCGTCCCGATATCCCTCGGCCAGCGCGTATATCTCGTCGTCGCTGCTGTCATCCACCTTTTTGCGCATGCCAATATCCTGATCGGTATCGGCTCCAAATATTTTTTTAATCTTTTCCCTCAGGTCATCAATCCGTTTGGCATCTATCAATGCCCGGATCTGTTGGCCAAGCCCTCTGGCCGCATTGCCCAGATGAATTTCCAGCACCTGGCCGACGTTCATCCGGGAGGGAACGCCCAGGGGATTCAGAATCATATCCACGGTTGTTCCATCTTCAAAATACGGTAAGTCTTCCTGGGGCAGAATACGCGAAACCACGCCCTTGTTCCCATGCCGCCCGGCCATTTTATCCCCCACAGACAGGGTCCGTTTCATCGCCAGGTAAACCTTAACCATCTTAATCACGCCGGGAAGCAGGTCGTCTCCTCTTTTAAGCTGGTCGACCTTCTTTTCAAATTCAGATCGAAACCGTGCGGTTTCGATCCGGTATTTCTCCAGCAACTCGCTGACATCCGCCATGGTCTTGACGTTTTTGAGAACCACTTTTTCAAGGTCGGCGAATGTTAACTCAGCCAGTTTATCCTTGGTGATAACCGCATCTTTGGAAAAGACCGTTTTCTTTCCCTTTTTAACCGCAGCGGCACATTCACGCCCGACCAGCAACGCGTCGATCCGGTCTTTGGCCACCTCTTTGACAATAGCCAGTTGATCATCCAGGTCTTTTTTGAGGTCGATAATCTGCGCTTCTTCTATCTGAAGCGTCCGCGTGTCTTTGTCTGAGCCTCTTCTGGAAAAAACCTTGGCATCAATGACAACGCCCTGTACGCCGGGCGGCACCCGAAGGGAGCTGTCTTTAACATCCCCGGCTTTTTCACCGAAAATCGCCCGCAACAGCTTTTCTTCGGGGGATAACTGGGTTTCGGTTTTAGGCGTTATTTTCCCCACCAGGATATCGCCTGATTTAACCTCGGCACCCAACCGGATAATACCGCTTTCGTCCAGATCCTTGAGTGCTTCTTCCCCGACATTGGGGATATCCCGGGTAATTTCTTCCGGCCCCAGCTTGGTATCGCGGGCAACCAGCTCAAATTCCTCGATATGGATAGATGTATAAACCCCGTCCCGAACAAGGTGCTCACCCACCAGAATCGAATCTTCATAATTATAGCCGCCCCAGGGCATAAACGCGACAGTCACGTTTTTCCCCAGCGCCAGTTCACCCTGACTGGTTGCAGGACCGTCTGCGATTATCTGACCGGCTTTAATCTGTTGCCCCTTTCGGACAATCGCACGGTGGTTGAAACAGGTATTCTGATTGGACCGGATAAATTTATCCAGTTTATACACCGTCACCGATTCTTTGCCGTCATCCCTGCCGTTCGATGAGGAATGTTTGACCAGAATACGGGATGCTTCCACATCAACCACTTCACCATCCCGGTCTGCCACAAGAGCGACTCCGGAATCTTTGGCCACAACCCGTTCGATTCCCGTGCCTACCAGTGGCGCCTGAGTGTCCAATAACGGTACCGATTGGCGCTGCATGTTGGAACCCATCAGGGCCCGGTTGGCATCATCATTTTCCAGAAATGGGATCAAAGATGCAGACACGCTGACCAGCTGGTTGGGTGAGATATCCATCATCTCAACCTGTTCCGGCGGAACCATGGTGAATTCTCCCCCGACCCTGGAAGTAACCAGCGGATTTATAAAACGATTTTTTTCATCTACCTGGGCATTGGCCTGTGCAATGGGGTGTTCTTTCTCATCAAATGCACCTAAAAAAACAACCTCGCTGGAAACCGTGGAATCCTTGACGATCCGATAAGGGGTTTCAATAAAACCGTACTCATTGACACGGGCGTACGTACCAAGCGAAACGATCAGCCCGATGTTGGGGCCTTCCGGCGTCTCAATGGGACAGATACGGCCATAGTGAGAAGGATGAACATCGCGGACTTCAAAACCGGCGCGTTCGCGGGTCAATCCGCCTGGGCCCAGCGCGCTCAACCGTCTTTTATGGGTGGTTTCCGACAGCGGGTTGGTCTGATCCATAAACTGGCTCAGCTGGCTGGTCCCGAAAAATTCTTTAACCACCGCGGTAACCGGTTTTGAATTGACCAGATCATGAGGCATCAATGCATCGACTTCCTGCAGGCTCATCCGCTCCTTGATGGCCCGCTCCATTCTCACCAGGCCAATGCGGTACTGATTTTCAAGCAATTCGCCCACGGCGCGAACGCGACGATTTCCCAAATGGTCGATATCATCCACGGCCCCCTGCGTGTCACGGAGCGAGACGAGGGTTTTGGCGGTAATCATGATATCTTCCTTACGCAGCGTTCTTAAGCCGATATCCGTATCAATGCCGGTTCGCTGATTGATTTTCAACCGCCCGACACCGGATAAATCATAATACGCCGAATCAAAAAAGAGATGATCGACAAATCCCTGGGCCACTTCCGGTGTGGCCGGATTTCCCGGACGCATCCGGCGATAAATTTCAATTAATCCCTCTTCCCGGGTCTCTACCTTGTCAAGCAGAAGGGTTTTATGGATGGCGTCACTGGTCGTTGTCTGGTCGATAAAGAGAATATCAAATTGCTCAACGCCCGCGTTGATCAAATTTTCAATACTTGTCTCGTCGAACCGCTCGTTGGCCTGAAGCAGCGTTTCGCCGGTTTTGCTGTCAACGATGGGCGCAGCGCTGATTTTATCTGTCAGTTCCTCGTCCGGAAAGGGGATCCATTCCACGCCGGCGGCTTTTAACCGTTTGATGGAAGCCAGTGTGAAAAGACGCCCGGCCGGAAGCAGAACTTCATTGGTTTTGGGATCGAATACGTCCAGGCCGGCCCGATACCCCTTCACAAATTTAGACCGCAGTTTTTTGTAAAACAGGCCGTCTTTGCGAATGATCTGTTCAGTATCATAAAAATAATCGAGAAGGTCTTCCGTAGTATACCCAAATGCTTTAAATAACAGGGTTATCGGAAATTTACGACGCCGATCAATCCGCACATTGACGATATCCTTGGGGTCGATTTCCATGTCGATCCAAGATCCGCGAACGGGGATAATCCGGGAACTGTAAATAATTTTACCACTCGAATGGGATTTTCCCTTGTCATGATCAAAAAAGACACCGGCTGAACGATGAAGCTGGCTCACAACGACCCGCTCGGTTCCGTTGATCACAAAGGTTCCTTTTGGCGTCATCAGAGGAATCGTGCCAAAATAGATTTCCTGTTCCTTGATATCCCGAATATTCGATACGTTCGTTTCCTTGTCTACATCGTAAACAACCAGACGAACAGTAATGCGCAAGGAAATCTCGTAGGTCATTCCTCTCAGAACGCACTCCTTGACACTGTTCTTTACCTTGTCAAAACGATAGCCCACAAATTCCAGGGAAGCAGTTCCGCTAAAATCCTTGATGGGAAAAACGGAATTGAAGACCGATTGCAAACCGATATCCCTGCGTTTATCGGGGGGGGTGTCCATCTGTAAAAAACGGTCGTATGATTCATGCTGAATACCGATTAAATCAGGTATATCGATAATCTTACGAATCTTGCCGAAATTTTTTCGGATACGTTCGGTGACCGGTGTTCTTTGAGGCATGGTATCTCCGCTGGTCAAAATTGCATTTGAACCGGGCAAACAATCACCCCGTTCAAGTGCCATGTCAGGGCAGTAAAAAAAATAAGCGCTAAAATTAGATCTATTCTTTTCACTGCCCCCATTCTGATATCAATGGGCCGGAAAGCCGATATGACTGCAATGGCGCCAGGCAGCCGCTGTTGCAGTCATATATTCTAACCGATTATTTAATCTCGACTTGTGCGCCGACCCCTTCTAACTGTTCTTTTATTTTTTCCGCCTCATCCTTGGGGATGCCCTCTTTTACCGGTTGAGGAACACCGTCAACAAGCGTCTTCGCATCTTTGAGGCCCAACCCCGTGATGGCGCGAACTTCCTTGATCACCTGAATTTTCTTATCCCCGAATGTGGTCAGAATGACATCAAATTCAGTTTTTTCTTCCGCTACACCCGCACCACCTTCAGCACCCGGACCCGCGGCAACCATTGCCATGGGTGCGGCCGCGCTGACACCAAATTTTTCTTCCATCTCTTTAACCATATCCGCCAAATCGAGTACGGACATGCTGGAAATAAACTCAATCACATCTTCCCTGGTAATATCAGCCATCTTTCAAATCCTCCAAAATATATTCTTTAATGGGTTGTCCGCCAAATTGATCTTAATTTATTTAAGACTTATTCAGCCGGGCCGGTTTCGGCCGCTTTTTTATCCTTCAGAGCCAGCAACAGGTTAAGAAATTGCTGTGGAACACCATTGAGTACCCGGACAAAGGCCGTTGGCACACCATTCATCACAGACAATAACTGGCCCAGCAATTGATCCCGCGAGGGCAGGTTTGACAGGGCTTTGATCGCATCCAGATCTAGCGCCTTTCCTTCCATCACACCCGCTTTAATCTCAAGGTTCTCATTTTCCTTGGCAAACCGGGTTAAAATTTTCGCAGGCGCAACCGGGTCATCAAAGCTGCATGCCACGGCGCTCGGGCCCTTGAGACAATCCGTAATTAATGCCAGATCGTTTCCCTCGGCGGCCCGCTTCAGCAATGTGTTTTTTACGACACGATACTCAATGTCACTTTCTCGCAACAGGTTACGCAGGTTGCTCAATGACGCAACATCCAGCCCCTTGTAGTCTGTTACGATGATGACCTTGGCAGCTTGAAACGTCTCCGATATCTCTTTGACCAATGTCTTTTTATGTTCGATTTTCACCTTGGATTGACACCCCCCTCCCTGTCTGCCTTGAACCTTGATTGCGAAGCCTTTTTAGTACTACCGGCGGATCCCATTTATAATCGTCAGGGCTTTTTAATGCCACTTACGTTGATCCACTGCCTCGGCAGGCCAGCATCAGCTGATTAACCACAACTTCGTGTACCTACGGTCTTCGACAGAATATTTTTATGACCCGGATCGCCAGGTTCGGCCATCCAGCAATTAAACAACTATCTCTTAAATTATCCGATCAGGTCCTTAACATTTGCAGAATCGACCTTTATCCCCGGCCCCATGGTCGTCGAGAGAACGATTCCCTTCAGGTAGGTTCCCTTGCTTCCCGGCGGTTTTAACCGAATCAGCGTCTCCATGAACTTGGATACATTTTCGGCCAGCTTTTCAACGCCAAAGGAAACCTTGCCCATGGGTGCATGAACAATGCCGGCTTTTTCAACGCGGAAATCGATTTTACCGCTTTTTAATTCGTTCACCGCCCGGGTCACATCAAAGGTTACCGTGCCGGTTTTGGCATTCGGCATTAACCCCCGGGGGCCAAGCAGGCGGCCAATTTTCCCAACAACGCCCATAACATCCGGAGTCGCCACCGCTTTATCAAAGCCAAACCACCCGCCTTTAATTTTTTCAACCAGATCATCGTTGCCGACAAAATCAGCACCCGCATCCACGGCTTCCTTTTCTTTCTCTCCCTTGGCAAACACAAGAACCTTGACATCCTTGCCCAGGCCGTTGGGCAGTACCACCGACCCCCGGACCATCTGGTCTGCATGACGCGGATCAACACCCAGGCGAACGGCCAGATCAACGGTTTCATCAAACTTGGCAAATGACGATTCCAAAGCCATTCCGATGGCATCGAGAAAGTTGTACCGGACGGATTTATCCACCTTCGCTAAAGTCTGTAAATATTTTTTTCCCCGTTTCGGCATCGTACCTTTTCGCTCCTTTAAATTGATGTTCAGTCCGACAAAATGACGGATTTATTTTTTCGCAACCTCGATTCCCATGCTTCTGGCCGTACCTTCAATAATCCGACAGGCAGCATCCAAATTATACGCATTCAGATCGACCATTTTTATTTTGGCGATATCTTCAACCTGTTCGCGAGTCACCTTTCCCACGCGGTCACGTTTCGGATCTCCTGCGCCCTTGGCAACCTTTGCCGCCTTTTTCAGCAATATGGCCGCAGGTGGTGTTTTGGTAATAAAGGTAAATGAACGATCCTGAAACACGGTCAGTATCACCGGGATAATCATCCCCGCGTCATCTGCAGTTCGCGCATTGAAAGCTTTACAAAAATCCATGATATTCACGCCGTGCTGTCCCAGGGCAGGGCCAATGGGAGGCGATGGATTCGCCTTTCCGGCTTCGATCTGCAGCTTAATTTGCGTCATTACTTTCTTAGCCATTTTTTACACACTCCTGGATCTTTATGTATATTTTTCCGCCTTAGCCGGTCATCAACAATATCTGCGGCAAAATATTGTCAACGCATCTTATACCAATCGGGTCACTCGCGTGGGGATGGTCTCATCTGATAAGTCTAAATTCTGATAAATCTATAATCTGGATACCTGAATAAAATCCAGTTCAACAGGCGTTGGACGTCCGAATATGCTCACCAGTACCCGGATCTTCCCTTTTTCAGGGCTCACTTCCTGAACAGTCCCGTTAAAATTGGCAAACGGCCCGTCCACCACACGGATTTCATCACCAATTTCAAAGTTGAACTTCGGCGTCGGTTGCAATTTACCGGCTTCCATCCGATTTAGAATTCGTTCGGCCTCCCTGTCCGGGATAGGGGTCGGTTTATCCTGCCCGCCCAGAAAGCCGGTCACCTTGGCGGTATCGTTCACAATATGCCAGGTTTCATCGTCAAGGGCCACCTGGACAAGAATGTACCCCGGGTAAAATTTACGGGAAGATTCCCGTTTTTTCCCCCGGACAAGCTCAACAACCTGCTCCGTCGGCACCACCACTTCACCAAATTTCTCAGGATGGGGTGATGACGCAATCCGCTCTTCCAGGGATAATTTAACCTTGTTTTCGAAGCCCGAATATACGTGAAGAATGTACCATCTTAGCGCCACTATTGTACGCTCCTTTTTGCCGGAAACTATTGCAGAACCACCCGCACAAAGTTTGTTAAGCCGATATCAGCCACCCCCAGATAGATGGAGATCAACAGGACCAGCACCAATACCACCACCGTTGAGCCAATGGTCTGTTTTCGCGATGGCCAGGTAACTTTCTTCAGTTCAACCCGGACCTCCCGCAAAAACTGAACGCTTTTCTGAATCAACCCCTGACGCTGGCCGGCTGAAACAGCAGAAGCCGACATCAGCGGCTTTTTCTTCAAGGTGGTCGATTTTTTTGTCAGGCCTTTTCCCACACGACCCTGGCCGGCAGCCTCCTTCGAATTCGCCTGGCTGGTTGATTTAGCCGCACCATCGATATCTTTACTGGCGGCTTTCTTCTTCCTGGTGCCGACGGGCTTCTTTTTTTGTAAGCGTGCCATTATACTCCTATAGAAAATTGGCAGGCCAGGAGGGATTCGAACCCCCAACACCCGGATTTGGAGTCCGACGCTCTACCGTTGGAGCTACTGGCCTGCAGCCGATCTGATGATACCATTAACAAGACGAGGTAACCGATCGCCATATCAAAGACGACGCATTCTACTTGGTTTCGCGATGCAATGTATGTTTTCGACAAAATCGACAGTATTTATTAAATTCAAGCTTATCCGGCGTGGTCCGTTTATTTTTTGTGGTCGTGTAATTTCTATTCTTACACTCCGGACACATAAGGGTTACGATTACTCTCACCTGGAAAACTCCTTATAGAAGAATTATCTATTCAATAACTTCACTGATCACGCCGGCGCCGACAGTACGGCCACCTTCCCGGATCGCAAACCGAAGCTCTTTCTCCATCGCGATCGGCATGATCAACTCGCCCTCTATCGTCACGTTGTCACCCGGCATGACCATCTCTACACCCT
>QNYZ01000040.1 GCA_003973265.1 Deltaproteobacteria bacterium
CGGAATCGGTAATAGTTACAGTTACTCCGGAGATACCAGGTTCTCCGGGATCCTGAACACCGTTACCATTGGTATCTTCATAAATCACACCTTCAACCGTTCCGGCATCGGCTGGAGGCTCATAGCCGTCTACGTCGTTGGCTATTCCACCGGGTGGAACCGTGACAACAGTTGAGTCTGTGCCCTCGGTCTGGGTAAATCCGGTGGGAAGCGTGGTTTCATCAATATCAATGGTTGTGTCACCTGCCGGTACAGGTGTGGCATAATTACCGTTCTCATCGGTAACAAGTGTCTGGGTAGCACCGTTTACATCAGTGACAGTCACTGTTACGCCAGAAATCCCTGGTTCACCGGGGTCCTGAACGCCATTGCCGTTGGTGTCCTCATACACGGTTCCAGCTACGACACCTGGAGGGAAAATGACTGTTGTGGGATCTTCGGTTGGATCTGCAGGGTCATTGGGATTCACACCAAGTGGGCTGGGAGTCTCTGTTCCTGCGGGATCCCCAACAGGTGAACCATCAGGAGCTGTACCGGCATCCGAGGTATCGGTAACAGGAGTTCCGTCTGACCCATCAGGGTTAATCGGTGTGCCGTGTGCGGTTGCAACATTCTCCACCCCGCCGGCACTCATGTCTGCCTGCGTAATCACATATGTTCCACTACAGGTTGTGCTGGCTCCAACCGCAAGGCTGGTCGCCTGGCAGGTCACGGTTGTGATCTTCGGATCAGATACGGATACAGGGTTGAGAACCAGATCACCCGTGTTGGTCACGGTAAAACTGTACGTTATGGTATCGCCGGTATCGGTTACGCCGCTGCCGTTGGTATCGGCAATTGAATCAAGGGATTTGACGATATCGATGGAACCAGTTGAGCCTGCCGGCACAAGGGTTACCAGATAGTCTTCAACTTCGCCCGTATCGGCATTATCCCCACTATGACCTGGATCCTGCCCGGCAGTAAATTTAAAGCGGGCAACTGTCTGCCCACCTGAAACCCCTGCGGGAACAGTGACGGAAACCGGCGTATTGGTAATGGCATTTGTGGCATTAACAGTCGCCCCTCCGCCTGCACCTGTTTCGCCGGTATTATCAATATACTGATTGGTAATTATCTGTTCCCCGGCATCAGAAAAATCGCCATCACCATTCCAATCTATCCAGCCATTCAGATAGCCTGAACTCAACGTTGAAACATCAAGACTCACCGTTGACCCGGCAACTAAAGACTGGTTACTCAGGGTAGTTCCCCCGAGAAAAACACCATCTTCATCGTCAAACATAATGGCGCTGCCGGCACCGTCGGTATCATCACCATCGGCATTTGCAGAGGGCTGATTGGCGGCTTCCCCGTCCGGGATCAAGCCGTTGCCCAGTGCCCTGTAGGCAGTAATCTGCTGACTGGTCGACGGGTAGCTGTTGGGCGCATCACCGTAGTCTCTGTCCTGGTTGACTAAGTCTTCTAAGTTTTCCACCTTGAAAGAGACAAAAAACAGACGCAGGTTGCTTTGAAAAGTTGTATGACTAAACGCATCATCATTTTGTAGTCTAAAATCGACCGATGCAGTGTTCAAAAAAATTGCACTTGCCCGGCAGGAAGGTTCAGGTGAGGCTTGAGTATCCTGACAATCATAGTTGTCTGATCGCCCTTTCATCTTCGCTGTATATGCGCCGCCAAAAAAAGAACCTTCAGTATAGCCCACTTCGGTATTAACACTTAAAAAACTCCCGCTTGGATTTAGTAGATACATATCATCCGTATCTGTAGTCATCGAACCCGATTGTGGGGTACTATCCAGATCAAACCCGGTAAGAATGAGCCTGTCGACAGTTACAGGGGTTGTTGTTCCCTGTTGAACAACGGTCACAGTAGCGTTCACCCAGCCTTCAGGACTACCTGCTCCATCATTACTTTTAATTTTAAACAGAATATTACCGCTATCCAAAGATACACAATTCGTGCCTGCTGCCAGATCATTATCTTCGTCTGTAATTTCAAGAATCAGGTCGAGCGCCTGCCCTTCATAGGTGGTATCTGTGGATATCCGGTATGTGGCCAACCCACAGTCCGTGCCACTTTCCATTGTGATTCCGGTGGCAGTAATGCTTATCGCATTTGCCGGGATTGAATAACACAACAATCCGATGGAAAGAAAAAGGATATAAATAAACTTGCGGTACTGATCGAAAATCGGTTTTATGCTTAAATGCCTTATGCCAATAGATTTTTGAATTTTTTTGAACCGTTTAAACATAACTATAACTCCTTTAAGCAACTCTTTTTGTATTTTTACGATTGCAAATAATATTTTTATGGCCTGCCGCTGCCGACCTGGCATATTGTGTTACAAAGAGGTAAAAAAGGGAGGGGAGAGAATTGTTTCAGGATGTAATTTTTAATGTTCTTCTTATGGAAGAAAAACCTTGACAGGGTACATTGATAACAAGTCATTCCAGCCACCCGGTTTCCATTAGAGAATAGAAAGAATACCGCAGGAAATAGATATTTTTCAATCCGATTCCAGCATCAATTAGAATACAGAGAAATAATAAGTACCGGTGATAATTTTGATATCATATTTATTTTTATTTGCCAACAACTGTTTGACGGATACTTACCAAACATAACAGATCTATACGCTGCGAAGATACATGCAATTTATGCGCCATATTTTATTTCATATTTAATATGTCTATTTTCTTTGTTAAATTAATTAGTTTTATTTATACCTGCTTTTCCTTCAAATAAATCTTATCCCATCTATCACGTATCTGCATCTTACCAGTTACATATTTTGTAATTCAGATTCTATTTTTATTTAAATACAACCACCAGGACCGGCGGCCCTGACCGCTTCGTTCAAAATTTTCACTGGTTACTATGACCACGGTGGTGCAACGGGTTTTGACGGCAGACGGGAAGTATATCCAACCCGGTGATAATCCACCACTATTTATGGTTTTTATTATTGACACGATCCATATATTCCAGTAACGTGTATTTTTCATCGTCATCGTTTAGAAAGGCAACGAAAACCGGAGGCTGCCCCATACTGTGAATCATTTCGGTACCGCATACCGCCCGAATTTCAATACGTTTCCCTGCATGTCCTCCCTGCCCATACCAACCCTGAGATATCAACCTGTAACCGATTTCTGTAACCTGCAACCCGCAAAAGGAGAAAGGCAATGACGCTGCTGCTTTGTAAACTATGGCCCTATTTAGCGGGCGGCCTGATCGGCTGGATATTGGCCGGTTGGTTTGCCCGCCGGTTAAAATACCAAGAACCGCCCGTTGAAAAGATTATTGAAAAAGAGACGATCGTTGAAAAAGAGGTCGACAATCCTGCACATTTATCCTTGATCAGCCGGCTGGAGGCGGAGAATGCCACGATAGGCGACCTTAAGGCCAGGATCCGTCACCTTGAAGATACCAAGCCTAAAGTGATTGAAAAAATAATTGATAATCCTGAACACTTGTCACTGATCAGCCGCTTGAAAGCAGAAAATGCCGCCATCGAAAATCTCAAGGCCAGAATCGCCCATTTTGAGAATGCGGAACCTGAGGTCATTGAAAAAATCGTTGAAGTTGAAAAAGTGATGGACAACCCCGAACACCTGGCGCGGATTAAGGCCCTCGAAGAGGAAAACCAACAGATTCCCGGGTTGCGTAAAAAAATCACCGAGCTTGAAAACGCCGAGCCCAAAGTGATTGAAAAAATCGTTGAAGTTGAAAAGATCGTCGAAAAACCGGTGGAAAAAGTTGTGGAAAAAACCATTGAGGTTGAAAAACAGATCGATAACCCTGAGCACCTTAAACGGATTCGATTTCTTGAAGCTGAAAACCTGGAAATAGAGCGTCTCAAATCAAAAATAAAGGCGTTGGAACAGGGCCCCCCTATTGATTTTAAGGCTGCCAGGGCCGCCGGTTTTACCATTAAGAAAGAAAATGATTTCACTGTTATTGAAGGCATTGGCCCGAAAATAAGCAGCCTGATCCACCAGGCCGGTATTCATACATTCAAAGAGCTGTCTGAAACAGATCCATCCTTTATCCAGGAACTTCTGGATAAAGCCGGCCCCAACTTCAGGCTGGCCAACCCCGGGACATGGCCGGACCAGGCAAATCTGGCGGCAAATAACCGCTGGGCGGCCCTGAAAGCGCTGCAGGACATTCTGGATGGCGGTGTTTACCCGGATTCATCTTCAGCGGGAAAAACAAAACCCACCACCGCTGATGACGACCCGCATCTTGCCGACCAGGTCCGCCGCCTGAAAAATGAACTCAAAGCATACCAGGCAGGACCGAAGACAGACACAGAGAAAGCAAAAAATGCCGGATTTAACGTGCGTCATAAAGAGGGTAAGGACGATTTTACAGTCATCGAAGGGATCGGCCCGATGATTAATACGCTTATTCATGATGCCGGTATCCATACCTATCAAAGACTTGCCGATACAATAGTTACGGATATTCAAGCAATATTGGATGCAGCCGGGCCGAACTTCAGGTTGGCCAAACCGGAAACATGGCCGGATCAAGCCAGCCTGGCAGCGATGAACCAGTGGGCCGCTTTAAAAGCCTGGCAGGAGATCCTTGACGGAGGTGAAGAATAATCATGACTGAGACAAATAAAGAATATATTTCACCCTACTGGGAAAAATTTCGTCGACTCTGGTGGGTCATTGCGATCATCCTGTTTATCATTTTGCTGCTGCTGTGGCTTTTGGGATACGGCCCCGGCGGTTCATCCTGTTGCCAGGAGTCCGGTCGGACCGTAAACAGTATGCCCCCAGTGCCCGATACGACAGCGCCGGCCATCACCCTGAAGGGAAATTCTGAAATTCATATTCCCGTGGGAACCGAGTATAAGGATGCCGATGCCGTGGCATTGGATCAGACGGATGGAAACATTGCCGTGGTCAAAAGCGGCCGGGTGGACACGACTACCGCCGGTAAATATACAATCACCTATACCGCCACCGATGCAGCCGGCAATACGGCTACCGCCACGCGAACCGTTATTGTCGAAAACCCCAAAATATCCGATACCGCCGCACCGGTGATTACCCTGAACGGAGACACGCAAGTCCGCATCGTCGCAGGCGATACGTACAGCGACGCCGGTGCTGCCGCCACGGACGAAACCGACGGAACGGTCACCGTTGAAAAAAGCGGACAGGTGGATACGCAAACGGCCGGTGAATATACAATCACCTATACCGCCGCCGATGCTGCCGGCAATACCGCCACTGCAACCCGAACCGTTATTGTTGAAAAAACGCCATTACCGCCTGACGCCCGGCTCTATTTTGATTTTAATGATGCCGAGTCTCCGCACGATAAAAACCGGACGATACCACCTGTGATTGATTATATGCATAAAAACAGCAACGCGGTGGCAACGGTGACGGGTTTTCACGACTCGACCGGAAATTATGCCTATAATCAGGACCTGGCCAGAAGAAGAGCCAAAAGGGTCAGCATGCTTATGCAGAAACAGGGAATTGCCGGTGGCCGGATTGCAATCCAGGTCCATGCAGATGCCACTGGAAGCGGGCCGCCAAAAGAGGCCCGGCGCGTTGAAGTGACCGTTAAAGCCCATCAATAACAGGCATGTAACGATAAATCACCCCCTACCAATAAACCATCATGAGCCCGCCGGTAACTGCGCCGGCGGGTCGGAAAAAAACGCTGTCTCATCCGAAAAAAGCAAATAATATGCCCCGCCAACCACGTACCTTTAAAGCATTCATCGTTCTCTGCGCTATTGCGCTTTCTTCACCGTTCACCACACCTGCAACACAAAACGCTCAAGCGCAACAAAACAGAGCGGTTCAAAATCAGATGCAGAATGATCCGGATACCGGCTCAAAAAAGGGCTGGTGGTCGGGTCTTCCCAGGGAAAAAAAGATGCTCTATACAACCACCGCATCTGCCGCCGCTATCGCTGTCTGGGGTCTGGCAACCTGGGATTATGGCTCCTCCTCCGGGTTTCATACCGCCCATGAAGGTGCATTTGAGGAAAATGCAAAATATGGCGGCGCAGATAAAATGGGCCATTATTTTGCGACCTACGCGATTTCGGATATGCTGACGGGTCTTTATAAAAGCTATGGATATGACACCCGGAAAGCAAATAATTATGGTGTCCTCTCTGCATGGGCGGTTCAGGCATTTATGGAGATTGGAGATGCCACCAGTGAAAGCCAGGGGTTTTCGTGGGAAGATACGATGATGAATACGCTGGGGGCTTTAACCAGCATTCTGATGGCGCGATACCCGGCCCTGGATGATAAGATCGATTTGAGAGTTGAATATATTGCCAATGTCAGGATTGGCGGGATTTTTGATGATTATTCCAACCAGTTTTACTCGATCGTACTTAAACTGGACGGGTTCGATTTTATAAAAAATAATTTCCTCAAATATCTTGAATTGAGTGCCGGGTATTATACCCGGGGATATGATACCGATGAGGTTAAAAAAAGGCGGTCTGTTTTTGCAGGGGTGAGCTTTAACCTTTCCCGGTTTTTTTATCAGAAACATTATAATAAAACCGGAAAAGTGCTTGAATACCTGCAGCTGCCATACACCGTTCTAAAGGGCTCGCGTGACCTTGACTGAGAAATAAGACGATATTTCCTGCAAAAAAAATGGCCATCCGACCGCCCCGCCCTCTCACAGGAGCGCCGGTCGTCAGATGGCCATAAAAAATTTGAACCAGACGGTTGAAACGTCTATTCCGGGCGTTTCAGCAAATCACGGATAGCGGGAACGACATAGAGGTCATCGAGTGGAAATGCCTTCAGGGATTCAATGAGGATATCAATTTTATCGTTCTTTGATTTGTGTTTATCGAGAATGATCCTGTCTTTTCCCTTTACCCTGCAAATACCACTATGGACAGGAAACCCGGAAATTTTAAAGTTCTGTTCGGATACATCGATATCCAGTTTTTCAGCCAGTTCGATAAGATGCTGGTATATTTGATCCGTTTTCATCTTTACATCTTAATCCAAAAAAAATTTAAAATAATAACCGCTTGAAATCTCAACAGCCTGTGTTATTATTAAAAATAATAAGATTATTCAACCAGGAGGCCCTAAGAATGGAAACAGTACAATATCAAACAACTCAAACGCAAGTACGCGTCAATACTTTTGTACGGTCTGTATACAACTGGATGGCAGTTGGACTGGCACTGACCGGACTGGTCGCCTATTATGTTGCCCACAGCGAACCTCTTTTGAGGCTTATCTTCGGCAACCGGATCATCTTTTTTGGGCTGATGGCCGGCGAACTGGGAATGGTCTTTTACCTGAGCGCCCGGATTAACCGCCTGCAGGCCTCGACGGCTACGGGTCTGTTTTTATTCTATGCTCTCTTAAACGGTGTCACCCTGTCGGCAATTTTCCTGATGTACACCCGTTCAACGATTGCATCCACGTTTTTTATCTGTTCCGCCACTTTTGCCGCCTCCAGCGCCTATGGCTGGGTGACCAAAAAAGACCTGACCGGTATGGGCAATTTTTTAATGATGGGCCTGATCGGAATCATCATTGCTTCCGTTGTCAATATGTTTATCCGAAACAGCGGAATGAGCCTGATTATCAGTTATATCGGCGTAATTGTCTTTGTCGGCTTAACGGCCTACGATACCCAGAAAATCAAATCCATGGCCATGACCCAACCGGCGGATGCCGATGCGGGCGTGGTGCGAAAAGGCGCGATTATGGGGGCCCTGAGCCTGTACCTTGACTTTATCAACCTCTTTCTCATGATGCTGCGAATTTTCGGTGGTGGAAGAGATTAGGAATTGAATCAGATCGATTGACGATTGTCTAGTGACAATCGATATTGAAACAGTGCGCTGCAGATCCCAGGCTGAACAATCATACAAAGACCTCGCATTAAAAGAATGCGGGGTCTTTGTATTTTAAGCGGTTGTTCCGATCGTCCTGGACACCACATCGGCTATTTGATGACAATATTTTTCGGTTATTTCCGAATCGGGCCCTTCTACCATCACCCGGCACATGGGCTGGGTCCCGGAATAACGGACCAGTACCCTGCCCTGTGAACCCAATTCAGATTCCACCTGTGAAATAGCCTGCTGAAGCGGCGCCAGGGTATTTAAATCCGGTTTGGATGAGACCGAAACGTTTACCAGGATCTGAGGGGCCACGGTCATGATACCTGCCAGCTCCGAGAGCGGTTTTTTCTGCCGGATCATCGCCGCCATGAGACGCAAGGCGGACAGCAGACCGTCCCCGGTGGAGTGTTGATCCAAGAAAATGATATGTCCTGAATCTTCACCGCCCAGAATGGCCCCGGTGGCTTTCATCTTTTCCATCACCCGACGGTCACCGACATCTGCGGTTTCATGATCGATTCCCAGCCGGGTCAACGCGGCCGCCAGGCCGATATTGCTCATGACGGTATTCACCACCCGGTTATTTACCAACCGCCCCTCAGTTTTTAAGTCATCGGCGCAAATGGCCAGCACCTGATCACCGGTCAGCCTCCGGCCGGTTTCATCCACGACCGCCAGACGGTCACCGTCCCCGTCAAACGCCAGCCCCACATCCGCCCCCGCCTCGATGACCTTGCGCGCCAGGATGCCGGTGTGTTCCGATCCGCAATCTGAATTGATGTTTCGCCCATCCGGGTCGGTAAACAATGCGGTCACATCGATTTTAAGAGATGAGAACAGGGCCGGCGCCACACGGCAGGTGGCCCCGTTGGCACAGTCTATGACCAGTTTCAGGCCACTCACGGCGGGTTTTCCGGCCCAGCATCGACGTAAAAAACCGAGATACCGTTTTTCAGCGTCCGACAATTGAATGACATGACCGATTTCCCGGTTGGCTTGGCTCCTGTTCTGGTCGGCCCCGCCATCCAGGATGCGGTTTTCGATATCGGCTTCGATCTGATCGGTCAATTTAAATCCATGGCTGTCAAACACCTTGATGCCATTGTCAAAGTATGGGTTGTGGGAGGCTGAAATCACAATTCCCGCGACTGCGGATGGGGTCTGCGCGGTCAGCCAGGCAACGGCCGGCGTCGGAATAATTCCTGCATGCAACACATTAATACCACATGAGCATATACCTGAACTAATTGCACTTGCAATCATATCGCCTGACACCCTGGTGTCGGCCCCCACGATGATATGCGCATCCGGCCGATCACCGAAAGTCCCGGCGATAGATTGCCCGATCCGAACAATCATTTCCGGTGTCAATGGATATGTGTTCGCCTTACCCCGAATACCGTCTGTACCAAAAAGTTTTGCCATGGCGTGATTACCTGCCCTTCAATTGTTTTGAGTCTTCAGTCATTATTTCTTGGACGCCAGAGACGGCAGCCTGCCCGATATGCCCTGGATCACCTGCGCAACAATGCCGGTCAGCCATTGGCACCCTTCCTGCTTCAAGCCGGGACTCAACGCGCCAATGGCTGAAACGTAGACGTTACCCGCCTCTGTGATCACGCGCATCATCCCCCGGGTAAACCGATCCCGCAGATGTTCGTCACCGTCAGCTGTTTTACACATTTGATTGAGCGTATCAATAATAAATGCGTGGTGGTCAATCAGTTCCGCATGGCAACGGACATTTGTCGTGGGAGACGTCCCCTTTTTTGCCGCCTTCCGATAAGTGTCCATGGATGCCGGTAACCGGCGGAGCAGATCGTCGAGCCGCCGAATCCGTTCTTCAATAACGCAAGACAGGTTATTCAACAGCCCCTCGTACAGCGGCAGCGGAAATACGTCCGAAATAAACAGGTAGCGAACATGCCGATACCATTGCATCAGGGCCAGCAGGTTGGCAATATAGTTGAGGTTATTTATAAATACCCGTTTGATATTCGGATAGCCATTCCTTGAAAAGGGAATCTTACCCCCGCGGCCGCCGGCCCCGACGAGTAAATACCCGGAACCCTCTGCATCTTTGCGGTAAATTGATCCGGCGGCGATGATATTGCCGAAATCGATCCGGCAGGGTCCCACCAGTCCGCCCTGCCCTCCCAGAAAGATCGGCGGCTGGTCAAGCATGACCCCTCGGGGAACATCTCCCAGCAGCGAGGGCGTTGCCTTATCCTGATTGGGTGTATAGTTAAAATGAATATAGGAACTGCCCACTTCGCTGTGATCTTTCCGGCTCGTACCGCCGGCCATGAAACAATCACAAAAATTAATCAGGCTTCCCAGGGTCACGAATGGGAACAGGATGGTCTGTTTCAATGCCACCGTATGGGCGACATTGGCCTGTTCTTCTAAAATGGTTCCCCCCCGGACATGGGCACCCAGCCCCATCTGGTTCTGGCCCAGAAACACGGCGTTTTCAAAAAACCCGCCTTTCAACTGAACATCCGGCCCCACCTGGCAATTATTTACCGTGGCCGGGCCTTCGTATCCAATCCGGGTCCCGGATAAAATCAGGGTAGATTTCCCAAATATTTTGCTTCCGCTGTGAATCGTCACGTTATCGCCTGAAATCCGATCCGGATCGATCTCCGGGCCGATTTCAATTGATTCCGGCGTGGGAATATGAACCCCTTTTTCCAGCAGACGGTCGATTGATGACAGCATTAATTCATTCCTTGATATTCGATTTGTCCGGCGCGCAATAAGAGGGAGACCAGACGGGGCGCCGTTACCTGAAGGCTGTATCGGGAAGCCACAACTTCACGCCCCTTTTTCCCCATATCACGGCCTAACTTGCGATTATTGTACAATATATTGAGCCGATCTATCCATTCTTCGGTGGAATCGGCCAGAAAGCCTGTTTCGCCGACCTGAATAATATCAAGATCGGCGCTGACCCCTGAAGCGATAACCGGTCGCGCGCATCCCATGTATTGAATTAATTTATACCCACATTTTCCGCGCGTCCAGGGCGTATCCGGCAACGGCATAATTCCGACATCAAACCGGGCAATCACGGCTGCCTCGCCTGCTTCAGACCAGGGACGTGAATCAAGGGGGATTTCAGGAGAAAGCTCGGGGTTTCCGGCACCGACCACCACCAGCCTGGCATCGTGCTTCCGGCAAAATTCGACCATTGCCGGTTCCACCTGCTTCAAATAGACAGCCGTGGTGGGCGATCCGATCCAGCCGATCGTGAATGGTCGGTGTGCGGAAACAGGCGCCACCGGATACCGACTCAAATCAATGACCGTAGGAAGAATCTCGACCCGACCGGCGCCCGCCCGGAGAGCGCGGTCCGCCAGGTATCGATTTCCCGCAATCACCAGGCGGGCATTTTCCATGACCCGGTCGATCTTTCTGCCGAGAAGCCATCGAACCGGCAGCAACCGGTTAAGATCATAGCGATGGAAAATCGCATCATCGTAATCGACCAGATAAGGGATCTTCGGATTCCGCATCCAGGATTCAATCCACGAGGGAAGCCATGGCAGCAGTTCCTTTTCGATCCAGACCAGGTCCCACCCGGCTGCCGGACGCCGGATCAACTGAAATATCCGTCTCAAATATGCTGTACCGATGCCGGAAAGATCTCTTCTGCCCGCATAAAGCCGGGTCAGGTATCGGCGGTCAAAAAGCGGCAGCGGTGTGACATCGATACCGCTTTTTTTTAAAGCCGGCAGATATTGATATGACCTGATTCTGCTGCTGGCACCAAGGGGATCATATCTGCTGAATAAAAGGACTTTCAAAGAATCCGGCGTTTTATAATTCACCTTGATCAGGATGCCTGGTCAATGAATATCGGACTTCGTAGCAGGGAACAACGTAACAAAAATTTTCTTCATACAATTCCATCATGTACCGGTTGAACGTAAAAACAGATTGAAAAATTTTCTTTATCCCCCATCGAAAGTAAAATGGCGGGCTGGATTTGAATATCAGGTCGACGCTGTCGAGTTTAAACGCGTATCCGGAATGATAGCGGGGTACTTTACGGCGAAAGAAATCGTTTTTGCAGAAATAGGAAAAACTATACAGGCCGAACGGTGTGCGATGGGTCGGGTCAGAATAGTAATAAGGGTTGGAAAAATGGGGGGTTACCACCAGCAGGGTGGCCCCGCCCCGCATGATACGATTCAATTCGACCATATGGGATTCGACATCGTCTATGTGTTCAAAGAAATGGTAGCTAAATACAGCCGAAACAGAAGCTTCAGGAAACCGGCGCAATACATCCAGCGAGTCACCGACAATATCAACCCCCGGAAAATCCTGCTGGTCAATCCCGATGGCTTCGGGGTGTCGTTTACGATGACCGCAGCCGAGTTCAAGGGAAATATTACCGGTGCTGTGCAGCCGATCCAGCAACCCGCTTTTATCTACGATGCTCATGTTTTATGCAATCTCATGAAAGACAAGGCGTTTATGATCATCTCTTTTTCTGTCAAATCCAGGAAGAATACCCAGCCGGTCCAGATATGAATCCCTGAAAAAAGGACCAGCAAGCTCAACCTGGCCGACAGGCTCACTCTAAAAAGGATTATCAAGAGCAAAAAGCTGCAACCGGCAATCAGCAACAGTATTCGCGGCCATGAAAAAATCGGCCCGGATAAAAGAGGCGGTGGCCGAACCGGATCCGGTTGAGCAAGCAGGCGCCGGGCAAAAAAGTATAACAGGGCAGAATCGATCAATGCACGGAGCATCCATACAAAGGCAGCCCCCTTGATACCGAACCGCTGAACCGCGATCCACAGGATCACCAGATAAATGGGAAGTTCTGACATATGAAGCTTGGCGGTGATATCCGGTCGCCCCACCCCCTGTATCAATGCATACGGTACCCGCCCCATGCTGATGAAAAATATGGCCACCGTCATCAACTGCATCACCAGGGTGCTTTGAATGGCAAACTCGGTACCCAGCCAAAATGTCAGCCCCTCCCGGGTAAGCACCAGGATCGCCAAAACAATGGGGAACATGACCAGATAGATATACTTGACCCCTTTTGAAAACATGGAAATCGTTTTTTCCTGATTATTTTCAAACGTACTGGAAAAAGCCGGAAAAAGAACCCCCATCAACGAACTCGAAATCAGCAGTAATTTGGTAACCACCTCCCCGGGCGTGGCATAGTAGGCAACGGCTGTGACGGATATCAGGGTGCCGATGACAAAACGATCCGCGTACATCATCAAGGGCGTGATAATATTCGTTACCGTCATCCATCCCCCGAATTTCAATAAAGGACCAAGAAGAGAACGATGAATGGTAATATTTGTTCTCAGGTCCGGGATAATACGAAAACAAAAGAGCATCTGAACCAGCATGGCAACCAGGCGGCCGGCCATGAGCACGACAAACAGCGGAACCAGGCTGACCGAAAAGGGTATTACCAGGAGCGGGGCGATAAATGTAAACAACCCCAGGGGAATCCGAACCGCATTGGTCAAATCAAACCGCTGATAGGCATCTAATACCCCCCGAAATCCCACACTGATTATAATAATCGGTGTAAATAAAATTAATATCAAAAAGGCGGTATAGGTTTCGTTTTTAAGCTGTACCGGTACTTTCAATAATTCCCGGGCCATGAAGGGTAAAGTCGTGCTGGCAATAATTGCGACGGCGGTGCCGATGCCCAGCATCACGAAAAGCGCCGTCCAGATAAGCGCTGGAATCTGCTGACTTGAATCTGATCCGAGTCTCTCTGCTACCAGTTTTGTCAGCGCCCGTCCCAGCCCCATATCAAAAAGGCCGAGATAACCAATCAGAACCCATGCAATGGTTAAGATACCAAAACGATCGGTCCCCAGAGCGCGGATGATGACCGGAATCGTAAAAACAGCGACAAACAGCGGAATACCATAACCAAACAGATTTAAAAAAACATTCCGGGCAAGTTTTTTTTTACTGACAAGTTCATTTAACTGTGGGGCGTTATTCAATGTGTCTGGCCGCACCGGATATATTCTTGAGATGAAAGAGATCCCTTCCTGGTTGCGCCATGAGTTCATCGTAAAGGGATTCAATATCGGCGATCAAACGATCTTGAGCGTATTCACGAACGACAAATTCACGCGATTTTTTCATCATTTCGGTAATATCGGCTTCAGACCCTTCTCTTTTTGCAGGATCTGCTCCAGACTTTCGAATGATCGACGCCACCCCCATGGCAAACCCTTCGGCGTCATTCTTTTTACAGATAACCCCTCTTTCACAATATGAGAAAGGCAAGCCATCGTCGGGCGAGTCTATTCTTCCCAATAAATCCTGGACGCCCCCGACGTTTGTGGCGATAACCGGAACACCGGTGGCCATGGCCTCAATGATCGATACGGGTGTTCCCTCGTTTTTCGATGTTAATGCCAGGACATCAAGATCGGCATATACCATGGGAATATTTCGAATCCACCCACAAAAGGTGACATATTTTTCAAGGCCGATCTGCCGAGAATACGATTCAAGTTCTTTCCGAAGCTCTCCGTCTCCGACGACGACGAACCTGACCTTCATACCGGTATTTTGATTCATTAAAACCCGGGCGGCATCCAGAAACATCCGATGGTCTTTAATTGCCACCAGCCGACCCACAATGCCAATGATGACCGTTTCCGTATCCACATTAATCAGGCGCCTGAATTTTCCTTTCAATTCGCCTGAATTCAAGAAAGGCAACAGATCAAATCCCAGACGGATGGTGCGTAGCTTTCTGGCCGGCGCAATCTTATATCGATGTATCAGATCTGATCTCTGACTGTCACTGATGGCAATAATAATATCGGTAAACCGGGCTATAATTTTCTCAATCAATATAAACGAATACGAGCTGAACCGGTCAAAATAACCTTCAAAGACATTTCCGTGAAACGTATGAACCAGTTTTACATGCCGGCCATATATTAGGTTGTAGATAATGACTGCAAATCGTGCGCTGAAACCTGCTTTGGCGGTATGCGTATGTACAATATCCGGCATCTTCGCTTTTAATATGGCAAAAATCCGAAAAAACGCCTGAATGTCCATAACCAGACTGATTTCACGTTGCAGTTCCGGTATGCGGATGGGCTCTGGCTCCCCTGCTGAAAACAGGTAGTTCATATCGCCTTCCAGGGGAGAAATACGTCCGGTTACCAATAGTGATTTAAATCGTGCCGGATTTAATTTCGCATTTAATAGATGCACATGGATGGCAGGCCCGCCTATGTTCAGCCGGGCAATTATTCGCATAACCGATATGGGTTTTTGGGGGGCCTGAATTTTACCGCGATTTTTGGAAATCGTCCTGCGAGTCACCTGCCGTGTTAAAATTATCTCATTAATCTTGCTTGATGTGATGACAAAGCAAAACCGAAAGAAGAGTCCGAAAAGGATCAACGGTTTCAGCCACCGAAACGATTTATTGTAATATTTATTAAAAAAGAGATACACACTCTTATGGAATTCGAATATGGATCGAACCAGCAATTTACTGCTGCTTTTCCCGACATAGTGAAAAATCTTAGTTCGGGGGAAATAGACGACTTTCCAGCCCTTCTTCCACATACGAAGACACCAGTCGGCATCTTCCCAGTACATAAAAAACCGCTCATCAAGTAACCCGATATCCTTAATTGCTCTTCGCCGGATTAACATGCAGGCACCGGAGACCCAGTCAACCGCCATAGGCGTCTTACCGTCACTCTGGTGGGCCAGTAAATTGGCCCGGGTAATACTGTTATGAGGAAACAAGCGGCTGAAAAGAGATTGCCGGCCAAATAAAGCGGTCAGTGGTGTCGGAAATGAACGGGCAGATTCCTGTATGGCACCGTCATTATCAAGAATTCTCGGTCCGAGAATTCCAATATCCGGGTTGGCCGCTAAGTATTGAACAGCGTTGTCGAGCAAGCCGCTTTCAACCTTTGAATCCGGATTGATCAGTACGATATAAGGATTTTTCCCTTTACCGATTGCCCGGTTTGTCGCGGCGCCAAATCCGATATTTTTACTGTTGATATGTAAATGAACTTCTGGAAAGCGCTCCTTTACCCGTTCAACATTGTCAATCGAAGCATTATCTTCGACAAATATTTCAGCGAATCCGCCTCCGGAGGATCGATAAATTGATTCAATACACCGAATCAAATAATCGGTGCTGTTATAATTGACGATGATAATATCGATGGAAATTGATGGATTATTCACTTTGGTGTTTCTTTACCTTGAGTGTTTTTAACACGTTGTTTCCTACCCGGCGGCGGATGCGATTGATATACCCTTCGGTTTCAATCAGGTTCCAGAGATATTGATCGCTGACTGTCCGGGATCGCTGAACGGCCTTTCTTTTACCTAACGCTTTGTTCAATCCCCTGAGCGCATCTGTTTTGGCCCGGAGAAAAGGGGTAACCCGGCCCCTGGCAGAGAAGAACAGAAATGCGGCCAGATCGTACAACAAATGCCGGTGAAAAGTTCTTTGAATCAATTTATCCGGCATATTTTGAAAATAGGTCCATTCAAGATTCCGATGCGCATAATAAACTGACACCGGAGAGTCATACCCGATACTTTGGCTGGCCATGTGGCGGATCACCGCATCGGGCACATAGATGCATTTATAGCCCTGCAACTGGGCTCTGAAGCTTAAATCCACATCTTCATATAGCAGAAAAAAATCTTCATCAAACAACCCAATCGTATCCAGCATGGATCTTCTGTAAATCGCACCGCCGGCACAGGCACCGAAAATCCACCCCGCAGTATCGCAGGCGGCAGCATCCTGCCCCCGCCCCCGCAACACCCCTGCGCCCGCGTATGAGTATCCATCCCCGGCCCTGTCGATAATTTCCGGTTGATCATAATAACACATCTTTGACGCAGCAAATCCCGCTTCTGGGTTTGCGTCCAGGGTTTCAACCAGTCGTTGAACCCATTTAAGGTCGGGTACCGTATCGGGATTTAACAAAACAATATATTCTTCATTCCCGGACCGGATCGCCAGGTTGTTGGCGGCTGAAAATCCCCGGTTATCCGGTAGCAGAATTAATTCCAGATGGGCATACCTTTTCTTCAGATAGGCCGCGGAACCATCCGTTGAGCCATTATCCACCACGACGATTCTTGTCTCCGGAAAGGTCTGCCGGGCCAGATTGTCGAGGCATCGACCGATATACGGTCTGCCGTTGAAATTGACAACAACGGCCAGCACGCGAGGCATCATTATATTCATGAGTTGTACGATCCGGCGACGCTAAAAGAGGTGGCGATAAAGTGCACCAGCGAAAGGAAATATATCTTTATCGCTCAGGTACGATGTCATCAGGCTTTTTCCTCTTGGGCCGGCCTGGGGATCCTGGTCAAATTTCGCCGTCTGAAAAGCCAGCGCTTCGGCCAGTCTGTCGGGGGTAAGATCGTCGATGGAATAAATATTTTCATGGCAGGATGACAGGTTTTTGCCGGCAAATGAATTGGTGAGGGTTAAAAGACCAAAATGGGCCATCTCAAGCGGTGGATAACTGGGATGGGGCGACAGCATCAAAGAGATACCGACAGCCCCTTTCAGCATGCATTCGGCATATTCCTCCAGGCTCAGCTTCCCCAATGACCTGATCGAGATATCCGGCCCGATTGAAATGGTTTTATGGCTTTCGCCAACGGAAATCAATTCCCAGCGTGACGCATCCGGTTGCCGCCCGGCCCATATTTTTAATCCCTCGACAATCAGATTAAAGCAATTTCTGGCCACGGAAGGGCGACCGTAAATAAGGATCTTTCTTTCACGCCGATATTTATTAAGAGATGGCAGGTATTCTTTCAGTTTCACATTCAACCGGGGATCAAAAACAAATTCATGTGGGAACGTGTAGCCGCTGCGGTCAAAGTAATCCTTTAGGTATTTCGAGTTAAATATCGGAATCGTTTGAATTTCAGATCGGTAGGTAGATTCCGCCAGGGCGTAATGGGTGGACCAGTTATAAAAACCGGGCTCAAAATCCTGAATCATATATCCCATTTTGCGGCATCCATTTCCATACAAAGCCACCTGGTTATTTATCATCCGTAGAACAGAGAAAGCCGTCCACCAGGAAGTGGCCAGGAATCGGTCCCCGGGACCGGTAAAAATCGTCCTTTGATACTTGCTTACGGCGGGAAGCATCTGGCGCCGATGGTCCGAATCGTCATCCGGCCGGATGAGCCTGTAATCGGGAAATCGCTCCAGGTCCTGTTTGTCGGGGGTCGCATCGGTCAGGATAATCCTGGCCTGGAGACGCTGGTCCACGTCCAATAACGCGTTGAAAAGATGTAACGCCGTGGCCGCCCCGCCGAAGAAATGCTCTCGGTTTATGGAAGGAATCACCAGGTTCAAACGATTGAATTCATGCCGGCTCGGTTTGACCTCGATAGGCGCCGTCTGGGGAATGGAATAGGTCGAATCAATCCCCTTGAGTACCCGGTAGATCTGACGGGCAAAATGATACCTGCGAAATATTCCGGCTAAATAGTTTATCAAGGGTTCTCGGCCTCCAGCATCTGAACCATGGGTGTCGTACTGGCCAATGAAAGGTTTTTATTGAAAAAAGGATCCCCGCCGTGTTTCCGGTACTGTTTATAATACGTATCTGACATCTTAAAATCAGACGCGGGGATTTCATGGGGTACCCGGGTTTTTGATTCAAAATGGAACAATTTTACAAAGGGATCATAGATATTGAAAAGACCGGCTTCATACGCCCGGATACAGATTTCCACATCACTGCCGCATACCAGAAAAGATTCGTTGAAATTACCGATCCGATTGATTGTCTGCCTGGAGATGGCCATGCATGAACCGGTAACGGCCAGGACGTTGCGCTTTACCATCGGAGAGACGAACGGCGAGCCAAAATGCACCGGTTTCATCCCTTTGAAGACGTGATCGGCCCATCCGCCCATGCCGACAACCACGCCGGCATGCTGGATCGTTTTATCTTCGTAGAGCATCAGGGGGCCAACGACGCCGACATCTTCCCGGAGGGCCTGGCCTCCCAGCCGTTCAATCCAGTCACTTGAAAGAACCACCGTGTCGTTGTTCAGGAAAATAAAAAGATCTCCCGTGGCCGCATTGATACCGTCATTGTTCAGCCGGGACCAGCAAAATGGATAATTGGCCGTAATAACTTGTATTTCGGAATGTTTTTCCTCCATTTTACGAAACCATTTCCGGCTGCGGTCCTCGACAGACATATTATCAACGATGATGATTTCGAAATGACGATGAGAAGAGACGTTCAGAATGCTTTCAACGCAGGGCTGAAGCAGATCAATCCTGTCCCGGGTCGGAATGATGATACTTACCCGTACGGTTTCATCCAGAGGAAAACGCGTGTCAAAAACAAAGAGATGATCAGATTCCGCCACATGGCAGGCCGAACCGTATTTTCGTTTTATATGGTCACCGACGGCAGATAACGCATTTTCCTGCGCCGCCGGCTTCGCGTTCGGGTTGCCGGCCGTCGAGGTGTCAAGTTCCCGCCAGCTGTAGAGAATTTTGGGGATATGATAAATCCGGCCGGTCGCTTCGGATATCCGTAAAAAAAGATCATGATCCTGGGCGCCTTCAAACCCTTTCCGGAACCCGCCGGCCGCGTCAAGCAGCGACTTTCTGACCACCGTAAAGTGACAGATATAGTTCTGACACGACAGCAGGTCCGGTGACCAGTCCGGCTTGAAAAATGGATTTTTCCGCCTTCCCGCGCGATCAATTTTATCCTCATCCGAATAAATAAAATCAGGATCTTTCCCATTGATCACCCGAACCACTTCAAAAAGCGCATCCGCCGAAAGAACGTCATCATGATCGAGAAACCCCACGTACGCACCGCTGGCCATCGATAACGCTTTGTTCGAAGCCGCGGAAATACCCTCGTTTATCTCTGCCAGCTCGACCCTGATCCGCGCATCGTTGATGCTTTTCAGACAGGCCAGCGTTTCATCGCGGGTGGACCCGTCATCGACAATGCACAACTCCCATTTCGGATAGTATTGACCGATCACCGAATCGACGGCGGCCTCAAGCCATCTCGCCTCAATATTATAAACCGGCATGACAATACTGATAACGGGCTGTTTCTCAAACCCGCTGATTCTCCGTTCAGCCTCCGCTCTTGATACCTGTCCGGACAAGATCCACTGATGATAATCGAGTGTTTCAGTGCCCTTCCTTATCGTTACCCGGTTTTGCCGCAGATAGGCGCCGGCCTTATTGAAGGCCTGGTACAGGCCTTCCCGGCGAACGGTAGCGATGGTTTTTCTAAGAAGGGTAAATAAGATTCTTAACCGATCATTCATACCATTTTTCAATCATTTTGAAATACCGTTTTGATTTTCAGGGGAAGGCGTGTAAATCTGGATTTGCTTATATCCGGATTTTTTATCTTTTACTTTCAAAATATTCCCGGATGGAGTAGGCCACATCATTGGTTCTTTCAAAATAAACCTTTAGAATAATATCCGCCAGGAGTCCGAAGATGAATAATTGAATACCGGTTGTTATTAGAAAAATCGATAAAAGTGGAAACACGGTATTTGATAAATCCTGGCCGATGATAAAAAGAAAACAGGTATACACCGAAACGACCAGCCCGCATAGAATGGTCAGCAATCCGCCGCCGCCCAGCAGGTGAAGCGGCCTGACCGCATATTTGTTCCAGAACCAGACGGCAATAATGTCAACAAACCCCTTGATGGTTCGCTTCCAGTCGTATTTTGTTTGACCGGCCACCCGGGGCCGGTGTTTGACCTTGACCTCGCCGACCCGGTATCCCTTTATTTCAAGCAGGGCCGGAATAAACCGGTGCATTTCACCGTAAAGATTGACATGATCGAAGCACGCTTTCTTATAGAGTTTTAACGAACACCCGCTGTCATGAATGCCGTCTTTGAGCAGAATTTTCCGCAGCAGGTTGGCGCCCCTTGAGACAAACCGTTTTCCCATCCGATCCTTTCGCTGTTCGCGCCATCCGGCGACCACATCCAGATCATTTTCTACCAGATACCGAAACATACCGGGTATATCAGCCGGATCATTCTGAAGATCGCCATCCATGGTAACGATATAGTCGTATTTTGCCCGTCGAATGCCCGCATCCATTGCCGCGGTCTGCCCAAAATTTTTTCTCATGACAACGACTTTGACCGGAGCCAGGGTTTTCAACACATCCAGGGTATTATCCGTTGACCCATCGTCAACAAAAATAATTTCGTAGCGATAGTCGGCTGCCCGGCAGACATCAACGATCTCCTGGTGCAAAGCTTTTACATTGAGCCCTTCGTTGTATACAGGAACAACAATTGATAATTCTTGCATATCTCTATTTTACCCGTTTTTATTTGTTAGCAGATACCCGCATTAGTACGGCCTTTAACCCCCCGTGCCGGCGACCGTTTTTGATTGGCTTTAATCGCCCAGAAGAGGATAAACGCCAGCAGATAAATCAGCAGCCCGCAGGAAAGCGTATTTTTGAACCCTATCCAGAATGAACAGACCAGGCTGAGGTAGCCACCGAAAACGGTGAAAAAACCGTTCATACCCCACGCCCAGGGGATACCGCCTGGCTCTGTTTTCCCAAGCTGAACCATCCCCAGGGGAAACGGCATCCCCATAAAAAACCCCAGGGGTAAAATCATCAGAAAAGCGACGATCAGCCGAACGGGAAGAGCCGCGCCAAGAAACCAGGAAAAGATGGTGCCGTAGGTGAGGATCAGGAAAAAACCGATCAGCAAAATACTGACAAAGATGATTTTCCACCGGCTCTCTTCCTGCAGGCGCCATTTTTTAGAGGCAATGCTCCCGATACCCGCCGAAAAAAGCAGGGCAAAGATAACCGTTGCAAACGTATACGTCGGATATCCGATTAATTTGATGAAAACCTGGATAAAAACCAGTTCAACGATGATAAACCCCGCGCCCAGGCAGGAAAAGTAAGCCAGGAAAAGGCCCTTGTTCTTTTTGTCCTTCCATTTGGCGCGGCCTGTTTTTGTCGTCAGGAGGGGAACAAATATAAAAACCAGGGAAAAGAGGAGAGAGATTGCCCCGACAACCACGATACTTATCCAATCGTAGGGGATCAGCGGCTGATATCGATTGTTTAAAAAATAGGCGGTTCCGCCATCCAGAAATTCTGACTTTCCAGTTTCTAACAGACGATTCTTCTTTCTGATCATGTTAAAAAACGGTTTGTCATCCGTCGCAGGATCCATGATATAATCCGCTTTGCTTGCCAAATCCTCTGGAAAATGCGGGGATAAAAACTGTGCCGGAATAAGATTTTGCTTCAATCTTAGAGGGTGAAAGGCGATATGATACGCTGGCAGCGGCGGTTTGGGAATCGTTTGCATCACCGGTTGATTTAACCGGGTTAACCAGACTGAAAAGCCCTTCTCCAGATCTTTTTCATCTGAGGCAACCTCTATTTCAAACCTGCGATTCCTGCAATGATGAAGAGGATCAAAGGTGAAATCGACGAGACCGTTATCTTTGACCTGTTTCCCGTCAACGACGCCTGTTCTTAACAGATCACCCGCCTGGCTGTATATCCGTATTGTCACAGGAGCGTCCAGGTGGTCCTGATTGTACGTTGCTATTCGAATCGTGATTCCCTCAATATCATCAACGCGCGAGACAAATGACGACCGGAAAGCCTTTCCCGCATAAATCTTTTTTGAGGGGGAATCCGCGTGTGGCACACCTTCAACCCGGCCTGTTTTTTTCCGATTCATATACTGGATAACTTTATCAACCTCGCCCTGTTTCCATGGCGTCATTTTGATCAGCAAGGTAGGTAAATTATTCGGACTCCATTTTTCGACAACCAGCACATGTGAAGCGAAATCCTTTCTTCCAAGCTTGTACCACCCCTTTGCGGCGGAAATAATCATTTTGGGGTAGATATGATGGTTTATCTGCAGGATGCCATCATCCGTCAAATGTTCAAAATATTCCATGTAGGCTTCGGCCGTCTGCAGGTAAACCGGGCTCAGGACACCCGCCCCGTTGGCCAGGCTCGAACTCGTATGGTTGCTGAACATCTGAATAATATCATACTTTTTCTTTGAGGCGCGAAGAAAAGTTCGCCCCTCGCCGACAACATAGTTCACTTTGGGGTGTCTGAAAACACCTCCGCTAAAGTCTGCATATCTGTTTTTTGCGGCATCCACCATGGCGCCCACCAAATCAATCGCATCAACATGCCGGGCATTAAAAACCAACGCCGCTTTTATTTCACTGCCAACAGCCGCACCGATCTCCAATACATTCGCTTTTTTCGACTGGCTGAAATAGTGGGCAACGGAACCGATACCGTAAAAATATTTATCAGGCATCCTGCGCATCATTTCATGGTATTCATCGAAAGTTCTGTCGAAGCGGCGCATCCATGATCCCTGCTGTCCGCCATCGAGTGAAAAATTTTTCGCTGTCTGATAGACATTAAAGACTTCGAGTTTTGAGACCGGATCCCATTTGACATAATCCCGCAGCCCCATTTTCATCCACTGGTCAACCCCCCGTTTATTCCCATGGCCCCGAAACTCCAGGTAATGGCTGACAAACAATGGATAAACCATCATCACGATGATGATGGGCAGTGCGACAATGCGCTTCACTTTATCCAGGGAAGAAAACAGAAGCCCTGCAAGAATCATGAGACCGGCAATTAAAAACAGAAATCCTCCCGGTCCATAATAGGGGATGAAGAAAACAACCAGCAGGCAACCCAGGCCCGCACCGCTCAGATCAAAAAAATAGAGACTGTGGCTTTCTGACGAGTAGGTCGCAAAAAGGATAGAAATGATGATCCCGCTGATAAAAAACGGTATGCTTAAAAAAAGGTACATCGCCAGCCAGGAAATCACATTGACAACCAGCGATACTTTACCTAAATGCAGGCTGAATGGCAGCAAATTAAAAACAGGCAATATACATAAAACACTGGCCGCACTGATCACTGATATCAGGGGTAAAAAACGTCTTGGAGATGCCAGCTTGTCTTTGAAAATAAAAACATAAATCCCGCCGAGTCCCAGGGCAAACATAGCGGTCGTTATCACCATGTATCCCATGACCGGATTCAAAATAACATCCAGGGTACGCACTAGACAAAGCTCTAGCAACAGTATGGACAGTGTCACCAATCCAAGCCCAAGTCTAGTCCTTAATTCAATCTGATCGTTAATCATAGTTCCTCATTAATGGTTTATATTACTACCTGTTTCATCACTTTCTCTTCCTGCCTGAAGCGATATCATATTTCCTATATTATCCACTTTTAACCAATGCGACAACCCAATGGCCTTTTCCTGGCGCAGTGATGACCGCTTTTTTCCCACCATGAATAATTTCATGTCTTCCCCATCTGGCGTTGTTGATATCAATCCATTTTGCATCGAATGTTTCATCGACTTGTTCAAGGTCCAACGTCACTGAACCGCCATCGGTAAAATAAAGAACATAGTCTTGTGAAGGCGCGGCGGCAAGATAAGCTTCGTTTTTGGCACGTTCGCCAAGGAGCTGATTTGCAGGCGCCACATCCCATAATTTCACCAGCGATTCCAGCATGCGTGCCGAACGGATAGCGTTGGCAGCAGGTGTTGAGAGCCCCAACCCATTTCCGGGCCTTTGAAAACGGACAGCGGCGGCTCCGCCGATGATATTTCGCCACCAGCGGTCGATGCCCTCGCGGGTATTTCCAAATCGTCCACCATCAACGCCATACGTTTTAACCATATTCATCGGCCGGGGCGATTTGGCAATGTACCGACGCACCCATTGCAAGTTATCCCAGTGGACCTGACCTTTTTTCTGGTTATTCTGTGAAACATCAATAAACCCGTAGATTTCAGGGTGGTCGAACGATCGTCGATGCGGCTTTGATTTTATATCCCAGGCGTCCCACATTTCAGTGACGAATACCTTCTTTTTCCTGTCAGCTGCACGGTCAATAATCCACCTGGCCCAATACGCTCCCCAAAGTTCCTGCGCAGATGTTTCGTTGTCGATACAGTACAAAACATGATCATACCGTAACGAATATGAAAGAATTTTATCGACAAATCGCTGTTGATAGTGAAGTATTACGCTATTATTTCTCTGTAAAGGAGTTGTAAAAAAAAATGGCTGCCTGTTTGTTCCGGCATGTTCGGGGTAGTGTTTTGAAAATCCGGATTCCCTATAATCATAGTTCGTGTTATTCTTTGGATTATAAGGATTTGGCTCCCAGTTCTTTCGGGAATAGTCAAAACGATCCCAGATCTCAATTTGAACGATTATTCCATATTTCCGGGTCAGGTTTAATAGTTTTTCGAACCGTCTCCAATAGGTTTCGTTCCAGTGATCCAGGTCAAACTTTCCATTGGGCAATTGAGCAAACGGATAAATCTCAAATCCCTTATCTTTCCTATCACTCATCGTGTTACGAATATAGTTTGCCCCCACGTGAGCCATCTCTTTAAGGTGTTCGTTTAGATCTGGTATTTGAAAAAGATTGTCATCCTTGCTTCCGCCCAGCAGCAGGAGCGGATTTCCCTTAAATTGCCAATAGGCAGGTTGTTCTGACCAGGGCCGGATAGCGCCATCTGTTTCCGTGGCAATACCCGGATTCGTCATCGCTATTACGATTGCGGCACTGTATGCGATAATGGCGCAGAACTTTAATAATGAGCGATTCATTTAAAGCACTTTTCTATAAATTACCCGGATAAAAGTATTGTTGTATCATGAACATGATATCAATGAACATGTTATCAATAAACCTTTGTTAGGTAAAAAATACCACCAACGGCCGAATCCACCATGCCTTTTACCCTGACCAGCAATGCAGTTGATAAGGATACCGATGGTGCTATGCCAAATAATGAAAAAGTAAAGACATAACCAAATTCCATCAGTCCAACTCCCCCGATTGAAAAAGGGATATTCATTATGAATAAAACAACCGGGACAGCCACTAAGCATGTTATAAAATCTATCTTCGAGCTGAATACCATGGAAGATATCCATACATTAACAACGGCAAGCATCTGGAAAATAATTGAATTTGCGACTGCCCATACGATCGCCTTTTTATCTGATTTATATTCCAATACCGGCCTTCTGATTTTATCTATTTTGTAAAATATTTTACTCAGGAAGCTTATCTTCGTCTTTTTAAATATTCTTTCGAAATAATGAAAGATACGGGAAGAGAGAACCATTCCGGTGATCACCAAGAGTATCAATATTCCTGCAGCAAGTGACAGGGTAAGCCATTCTTGATTAAATCTTTTGATATTTATCACAACAGCGATGGCAGCAAATATCATCAATGTGATCATTCCGGTAAATCTTTCGACTATAACCGATGCCGCCGCCGTGTTCTTTTCCCCGATATAGGCGCCCAGCTTAAATATTCTTACAATATCTCCTCCCATACTCGTCGGAAGAATAAGATTAAAAAATTTTCCAATATTATAGTAGACATAAAGCCTTATCAGGGAAACATCTATACCTCTGGAGGCTAATAACATTTTCCATTTTAAAGAACTTGATAAATTTAAGATTATTGTTACTGCAAATGATACAATCAATAAGAAAATATCAGCGTTTTGAATTAATAAAATAAATTTTTCCCGTCCCTGCGCATCAAGTATCCCCGCTTTATAAAGAGAGTATGAAATCAGCGCCAATGAAAAGAAAATTTTTAAGATCGTCTTTATATTTTTTTTCATCTACAAAATTTTTATTTTCTCTTCTTATGAACTTTGGCAGGAATGCCGAAGGCTATTGAATAATCAGGAATATCCCTGTTTACATATGAACATGTACCAATAATTGACCCCGTGCCGATCTTGACCCCGTCTGCAATCACACAATTGGCGCCTATCCAGACATCATTTCCGATATTTACGCCTCCCTTGCTGTTAAATCCCTGCTTCGCTATCGGAATATCTGTTCTTTTTGCGATATGCTTTCCACCGCCTATGTAACAATAAGCGGCTAAAAACATATATTTTCCGATATTGATATCTCCCTGATCAATTGAAATTCTACAATTACTCCCAATGCTTGAATAACTATCAATAAAAATATTCCCTTCCCTTACTTTTATTTCTGTTCCCCTTCCAATAAAATTATTATCATGGATTTCAATGGAAGATATTTCCGAGCCCCTGACGCTTAAGTTGACATGGTCATCGATGATGCATTTATTATGAATTGATATTTTACCGGGTTGTTTAAAACTTACCCCCACGCCAATTGTCGTTTTCTTTCCATATCGCCGGAATATTTTCGGATAGAGTAATTGCCTTAGGAAAAGCCCCGGCAATCCCGGCATATTCATCAAAAAAAAGGTGAAAATTTCCTGTGAAAATAATTTCGAGTATTTTCGCGTACCAATAACGATATCTTGATATTTTGCTAAATTGGAGGTTTTTTTATCATCAATAAATGAGTGAAAATTTAAATGACTATTCTCTTTACCCTCTTTTTCTTCCATCATAATGCTCTCTATTTATCTTCTTCTATATTTTCTGCGCTTATTGTACTGCCTGATTTTTATCATCGGGACACCGAATTTAGATATTAATATTTTATATAACGGGTATCGGAATAGCCGGTAATGACCGATCGTCATGATAAAGGTTTCCAGTCTTTCCTCTATGTTTTCTCTTAATGAATATTTTTCTATCTTTCTATCGTATTCCGGAACTTGTATCCCTTTTTTTCTTAAACGCTCAACCCGTAAGGGTGCCTTCAGCCCCTTTTTTTTACGATGTAATTTATGCGTCTTGTAATCTTTATTCCTGGTAACATCTTCGATCGTTATGGAACCATTCTTCATCGCCTCGTTTATCGCATTTAATCCTTTTTCCGTTCGAACCAATATTTTTGATTGTGACTTGAAAATATATTTCCCGGTTTCATCTCTCGTCCAGGCATCGCTGATCGATATATCAGAAAACTCGGAAGACCCGTCAATACAGGTTTGACATCTGAAAGGGCTATAAAGCTGGGTCATATAATTAATTGCACCATCTTTAAAATTCGAGTAGTGCATTTTAACTTTTTGGCCGTTTTTTAACGTGGCGATAATATTGCCCGGCCAGGCCCCCTCCCTGAAATTGAATGTTTTCAAATCTTGCGGGTTAATTTTTTTCATCTCCAGCATTTCCAGCGCGACAACAGGTTCCATCGCCGAGGCACAAAAGAGGCCGATAATAAGCTTGATTTTATCCATAACCGGATCTTTTTGTTTCTCCATAAGCCGGAGGCCGTGGATCTGGCAGGGCAGTGCCGCAATGGCGAATCGGCCATCGAGGTTCCGTATCTCTTTCAAAATGGCATTCACCGGAATAATGATGTATTTCGATTGCTGGCTTTCCAGAAGCTCCTCGTAGGTTCTGGCTACAAAAACCTCCCCATAGTACGGCTTTTCAGGGTTCATCCGTGTTACGATACACCCGTCAACCATCTTTCTTTTCAACAGGTCGTGCAGTAACCCCGTGATGATTCCGCCACCGGCCCCTCCGTTCCTGATTCTTTCGTCATTTGAAAATCCGACGAAGGTTTTTAATACCCTTCCGTCAAAGGAGTCATCGCAGGCAATATCGCCAAAGGTTATCTCAGCCAATTCCCTGAAATCTACTTTTCCTCCGGGACATACCTTTTCACAGATTCCACAGGAAGTGCAAAGATCTTCGTTAATTTCCGGATAAAAATTTTTCCCGATGACCAATGCATTTTCATCGCAGGCACCGATACAGGTGCCACACCGGGTGCAGAGTGATTTGTCGGAAAAAACAACACCCAGTATCTTTCTATCTGTCTTTAAAAGCGCTTCTCCATCTACATACGCCTTTTGACTGCTATAGCTTCTACCCATTCATTCCTCATAAATTTAATAGTTTGCCAACGATATTAGCTGCACTCTTTGCCTTTTTCTGTTCTCTTTTTACTTCCGGTATCATCTTCTCTTTTGTATCACTTCGTCTTTCCCAACCCATTTTAATCATATTCATTAAACTATCATCATCCATATCTTCAAAATTTATGATCCAGTCCCCCTGGCCAATGGTTCTTGCGTACCCTCCCGATTTTGGATATGCATTTATTACGATCAATGGCGTAAAAGCGGCGGAGGACAATATCAGCGAATGCGTTCTCATTCCAATATGTAATCCGCATCTACTAAGTAAACTCGTTATTTCCTGATACGTATATTTCGCATTGGTAATAACGGTTATCGCATCCCTGTTTTTAACCTTCTGCAAAACTTCATTCGTTATTTTTATATCCATCACCTGCGTAACCGTAAACATGATATCGATCTTGATTTCTTCAATAATCGTATCCAGTGTTTTCGCAATCAACTCTACGAATTTTTCCCGGCCGAATTCTTTCCCGCCCTTTATAATCTTTTGCCAGGAATCGATGTACGCATTAATATTAAAGCTCAGCGTTCCATTGGCATTTCTAAACAATCCCTCTTTTCGGGCGATCTCTTCTATCTTGATATCATCCAGCACCCTTGTATTGATCGCACAATCGGCCCCATCGATTATTTTATTACATTTCAGCTTATTTTTTCTTAACATCTCCTTCGATTGTTCATCCCTTACAATCGAAAACGGGCTTCCATCCAAAATCTTCTGCATTGCCCTGCGGCCCCTGTCGGTTGTGATGGGGCCTAAACTTGCATTGTACGGCAGGATCGGTATATTTCTTTTTCTTGATAACGGCGCAAAGAGAGCAATCGTAGATAAATAATTAAATAACGGATTAAAATATTTCCGGTCAAACAAGATATTATCCGTAATTAAAATTAAATCCGTTTGGATCATCGACAAATATGTGGGTATCCCCAATATCTTGTAAGATAGATTCCACGGTTTTAAACCCATTGCTTTAATATGATGATGTCCAAAATGTGCATTAACAAAATCAACGTTCCACGTTGGTATCAAAAAAAGAATATCAGAATACTTTTCGGTAATGTCATCTAATAAATTACCTAAGATTGCATTATCCCCTGCGTTTCTTCCGGAAAAATTTCCTAAAACAGTAATTTTTTTCATGAGGTTACAAACTCCATTTAAATTAAAATAGATTGTTTTCCTTATACCAGTCTGCAGTCCTTTTTAATCCCTCATCCAGATTCACTTTGGGATTGTAACCAAGAATCTCTTTTGCTTTTGAAATATCGAAAGCTCTATCTTTAACAAAAAATTCTATTCTTCTTCTGTAAATCGGAGGCGAAATACCGAATGGTTTGCATACATATTCACAAAGAGCGCCGGCAATCCAGACCGGCCATACCGGAATTGAATATTTCGGAACCTCTTTATTTAATATACTGGCTATTTTTCCAACCAGCGTTGAAAGTGTCAGATAGCCCTCTCCACCAATGGTAAAAATTTCGTTGTTCGAAGCCTCTTTCTCCCCGGCGAGAACAAATCCCTCGACCAGATCTTCAACAAAAGTCAAGTGGTAGAGGACATTGCCGCTGCCAATCATTCGAAACTTACCGTTATTTATAAATTTGAACAGCTTTAAGAACCTTGTATCGCCCGGCCCATAAATACCGACCGGCCGGACAACGGTGCCGTTTAACCCTTTTTCCCTGAAATATGCCAAAGCCAGTTTCTCGCCGTCGACCTTTGATTCCTGGTAATAATCCCCCGGGCTATACGGATCTGTTTCCCTGGCCGGCGGGTTCTTTATATCGCCCTGAACCCCAACGGTACTGCAATGAACAAATTTCCGGACACCCGCCTTCTTTGCGGCTTCCAGTAATTTACGGGTTCCTTCCACATTAACATCCCAGAAATAGCTTTGGGGAACCCCTTCAGTTCTATACGCCGCACCGACGTGATAAACGACATCAATATCTTTCATTACCTCTCCGGCAATTTCATCCTTTGCCAAATCGGCATAAACATATTCGATGTCCAAGTCTTTCAGCAGGCTTAAATCACTGCTTTTTCTGATCAGCCCCCTGACCGAATAATTTTTTCCGAGCAGGTTTTTAACTAAATAGCTCCCCGTGAAGCCATTTGCGCCTGTAACGAGTGCTTTCATAGATTTCACCTTATTGTAAAAAAGCTTCCGACAGTCCTCTCCTCAGATAATACGCTTTGAGATCATTAATCTCCTTATCAGCTCTCTCCGGATCCCAATCAAACAGTTTAGATAACCTTTCGGCCTGATGAATCGCATTCACCGGGTTGTTACCGATAGATGTTCTTCTCAAGATCAGGTCCTGCAAATGGACAACAAGTTCGTTTTCTATCTTCCACTTCAACAGATCCTGCCAAGCACTCGGGTTCGTCTTGCCGTCCCAATCAAAATCAAATATTCCATACTCCCATTCAGTCCTGACAGGAAACTTTATTTCGATTCGATCGCGCCCCTGTTTTTTTCCAAATATCAGGTTCAACGCCTTTTGGGCGACCCGTCTCGACGTTGTCAATTTTACGCCTGACAGGCTATAAAGCCCCCGTACCCCCCCATGCTTTGAATGGTCGATAATAACCTCTCGCACAGCCAGCTGATCGGTCCCCTCTTTCTTCACCGGCAATATTCCGGAGAATATTTTCAACA
>QNYZ01000066.1 GCA_003973265.1 Deltaproteobacteria bacterium
TGCCCCGTCGCGCGCCGGCCCTCCACCGCAAGCTGACCGCGCTGAACAAGGACTTGGCGGGAGGTCGGGGATTGCCGGAGGATGAAAAGTACCAAAACGTTCCCACGGTTCCGGTGATGAGGGAGCTCGCGCCGGACAAGCGCAGAAAGACCCACCTGCAGATCCGGGGAAATTACCTCGACTTGGGGTCGGAGGTCCGGCCGGGGGTGCCGGCGGCCCTGGTTTTCAACGTGGCCAGCAGGAAGGAATAGAGCAGACCGATACATCCGTATGTCAGGTTATACGATAATCCCTTAAAACTTAACACCGTAGCCCGCTGGTGAGAGGGGGTGATCCGGTTTAAATAGTGGCTGACAAAGAAATGGGTCATCATCATGGCGCTCGACAGCATCATGGCCGGAATAACACCGATGTAGGGAAAAAAGAACGTCATTCCGATCAGACCCGATAACGTAACCACAAACAAAATTCCCAGGTTTTTCCCTGGTGTTTGATTCTCCGCAAGATACAGCGACAATCGGGGGATCACCAGTCCGATCAGAGCAATGGCCGAGCCGATCAGGCCGAAGGAAGCCTCGGGGAGCTGGATCTCCCGATAGTACTGGCTGTTCAGGGTTAACAGCATTCGGATTACGTGATCAAATAAAAATCCGGCCGCAATGATGACAAGGGCGAACGGGGTTTTCAGAATCCACTTCCCCGCTTGAAAGGTCATTCGAAAGGCGTCGCCGATGGACGGCGTGCAGTCGGAAGGCTCCGGGCATGCTTCCGAAGACGGGGTAATCTCCTTCATGCAAATAGTGGAGATCAGGGCCATCAGGGCCATACCGAGCGTTAAATAAATTGGAAAACGTAACGTTACCGACTGGGTGAGCACCACTTTCAGTCCCAGCCAGTGGGCGATTTTCTGCATCAGGACCGGATCATAGACCGCTGCACCGAGTGTCATGGCGCCAATATAAGCGATGGACTGCAGGCGCATCTGTTTTTCAAGAACCCGGCCCCAGTCATCGATATTTCCTTCTTTCTCCAGGGAGTCATACGCCAGGGCCTCGTCCGCACCGCTGGCCGCCGCCTCCGCTGTGCCGCTTAAGACCCGGTTGATTAAAAAGACGGCGAAGAGCAGTTTTGAGTACCCGGCCGGGACCACGCACAGCAAAACCATCTCAATCACCATCAGGATTCCGGCAAACACCAGCAGGTTTTTGCGTCCGATAGTATCAGCCAGCGCCCCCGAGGGCACTTCCAGAAGAACAATGGTAGCTGCCCACACGACGTTGAGCAGGGCGAATTGTTCCAGAGTCAGGCCGTAATCAAGATACAGGATTGTAAAAATCGGGTAATAAAAACGGGCGTTGAAAAATATGCGAAATGCGATAAACAGCCGGATGTTCCCGATGGAAAAGGGGGACCGGTCGGGTAAGCTTTGGGTTGGTTGCATCGGGTATCATTTGCGATTGAATATTAACAGTTTGTGGTGCCGCCAGGGTAAAGTTCTTTTTATATAATTGGCAGTATCCCTTCAATCGTCAATAGACAATCGTTCATATTTAAATTTTAACCGTCAGATAATAGAGCTGGTCACCTCGCTGTACGAGGATCACCATGGAGGTCTTGTGCCGGTATCGGGTGATCGCTCTATCAAAATCCTTAAGATTGTTAATGGTCATTTCATCAATCTGACGGATCACGTCTCCGGGTCGCACGCCGATCCGGGCCAGGTGGGACTGGCGATCGATTTCCTGAATGGCCACCCCCTCTTTCGTATCCAGACGATACCTGCCATGAATTTTGGGCGTAATATCCGTAACGGAAATCCCAAGGATTTTCCGGGCCAGACTTTCCGCCAGGCCTTTCGGGAAATGAGCGGTTTTAACGATCATCCTTTTCAGCCGGGTATCCCGCCAGATTTCCATGGATAAGGTCTGGCCGATGGGGGTCTCCTTCAAGGTGGCCCGATAGTCAGACCGGGACGCAATAGGGCGGCGCTCGATGGAAAGGATGACATCACCGGCGCGGATCCCTGCTTTCCGGGCCGGGCTGGCGGAAAATACTTTTTTAACCAGCATTCCGCCCTCTTTCCGGCGTAATCGGTCCGGAATTTTCAGATACCGGGCCAGGTCGTCATCCAGCGGCTGAATAATTAGGCCGATCCAGGACTCAATCACCTCTCCGTGCTGAATCAGGTCCGAGATGATTTTTTTGGCCCGGTCAATGGGGATGGCAAACCCGATTCCCTGGGCCTTGGCGTAGACAGCCGTGTTGATACCGATCAGCTCACCATGGATGTTGAGCAGCGGACCACCGCTGTTTCCCGGATTAATGGATGCATCGGTCTGGATGAAATTCCGGTAAAGGTGGTTATCCGCCCGAACGGTCCGGTTTAATGCGCTGACGACGCCGGTGGTCACCGTATGGGAAAATCCGAAGGGGTTGCCGATGGCGATCACCGTTTCGCCGATCATCAGGTCCTTGCTTGTCCCCATTTTGACATCGGGCAGCGGGGTTTCCGATTCGATACGCAATACCGCCAGGTCGGAGTCGGGGTCGGCGCCCACGATCTGGGCCTTGAATTCCCGTTCGTCCTTTAACACCACATTGATGCTTGCCGTTTCTTCAACTACATGGGCGTTGGTTAGAATATATCCGCGGCGGCCATCGATGATCACCCCCGAGCCGAGACTGGCCCGCTGGTAATGCTGTTCGAAATCCGGATCGAAAAAATCCCTGAAAAACGAATCGAAAAACGGATGTCCGCTGAATCCGGAGAATGGGTTGGATCGACGTCTGACCTCCTGTCTGGAACTGATATTGACGACCGCCGGGCCCACTTTATGCACCGCCAGAACGACCGGGCTTTTCCGGGAAACAGTTTCGGCCGCCATGCTTCCGGAAACGGCCAATAAAATCATTAACAGCGTCAACCCGGCAGCCAGAACAACGTTCAGGCCGGATCGCGTACCCGTCGGGCGATCTGTCCTCAATTTCATCTGTTATTCTCCATTCATCCGGACCGCCAAGTCTGTTTTTCCGCATCATACCGCTCAGCGGTATACCATCCGGAGTATACGTGTAAAAACTTATTCGATGGGTTCTTATACCATTTTTCCGGTAAAATCGATACGGCCGGTTCCCGATATTTTTCCGTGCGCCGTAAACGGTGGAATCCATCCAGCCGACGGGGTTGTTGATTTTACCGGTTTTGCCGGTTGCATTATTTCAGAAAGTACCCTTTAACAGGAAATGATCGAAATCAGAAAGAAAAAGGCCAGATACCAATTGACGTTATTCGGTAACCGTCATAAAAACAGACCCGATACTATCGCATTGTCATTATCCGTGAGGAGAATAAATGCAACCGTCATTTCGCAGAACCAAAATCGTATGTACAATCGGGCCGGCCACGGCCTCTCTGGATGTGCTCAAGGAATTAATCCGGACGGGAATGAATGTGGCCCGTCTCAATTTTTCTCATGGTGACCATAAGGGGCACCGGGAAACCATCCGGAAAATCAGACAGGCTGCCCGTGAAGAAGATCGACCGGTGGGGATTTTACAGGATCTGGCCGGGCCTAAAATCAGAATCGGCCGGATAAAAGACCGCCAGTTAAATACCGGTGACGACGTCAGGTTGATCAGTGGTACTGAGGAAATTGATGGTGCCCTGCCGGTGAATTATCCCTACCTGTGCCAGGACCTGTCCGAAGGTGAGTCGATTCTCATGGCCGACGGCCGGGTCGAATTACAGATACTCAAAGTCAACGAGGAATACCTGCTCGCCAAAGTGATTAACGGGGGGATGCTATCGGCGAACAAGGGGGTGAATCTGCCCGGCAGCGATCTCAGAATCTCGGCATTTACCGACAAGGACAGGGAAGATCTTGAATTTGGTCTCACCGAAGGCGTTGATTTTGTGGCCATGTCCTTTGTGCGGCATGAAAAGGATCTGGTGCCGCTGCGTGAGCGGATATCAACCGTTACCGATCGGCCGTTAATTGTCGCCAAAATTGAAAAACCCCAAGCTGTTCAGCGGTTGGAACCGATTATCGCGGCCGTGGACGGGGTGATGGTGGCACGGGGCGATCTCGGGGTTGAAATGCCGTTTGAAGATGTTCCCCTGGTTCAGAAAAAGATCATCCGCGAGGCCAGAACCGCGGGTAAAGTTGTTATCACCGCAACCCAGATGCTCGGCTCGATGGTGGAGAGCCCCCGCCCCAGCCGGGCGGAGGTGGCCGATGTTGCCAATGCCATACTGGATGGAACCGATGCCGTGATGCTCAGTGAAGAGACGGCGGTCGGTAAATATCCGGTGAAAGCGGTTTCCGTGCTGGACCGGATCGCCGTCAAAACGGAATCGAGCCTTGATCCGAAGCGATTTTTCGAAGATGATATCTCAAATAAACTACCGCTCTCCGGCGCAGCCGTCAGCCGGGCGGCAGCCTGGATGGCCGTTGACCTGAACGCGGCATTTATCGTGGCGGCCACCACCAGCGGCTCGACAGCCCGGGTGATGGCCCGGCTGCGGCCTCCCAACCCGATCCTCGGATTTACGGCCAACCCGGCAACGCACCGGCAATTATGCCTCTCCTGTGGCGTTATTCCGGCGCTGGTACCGGCCTACGATGATTTTGACGAAATGCTCTGGCAGATCAACCGCTATCTGAAAGATAATGACCTGGCCCGCCGGGAAAGCCGCATTATCCTCACGGCCGGAACACCGCTGAATGTTCCCGGAACGACCAACCTGATCAAGGTCTTTAAAATTGAATAGGCTGATTTTATAATCGGTATCCATCGATAAACGGCGCAGATATCGTCCTGAACCAGGGTTGACCCGAAGGGGCGTGCCCGCTATGATCGGCATCTGTTTTTCGCCGGTTTTATCAGGTCATCTGGAAGGTGACGACGGCCGCCTTTGGCGGCAAAACGGAAACATATTGAAAAAGGAGTATTCCGCATGGGGTTGCAGGATTTAACATTTTACGATCTGATCTGTCAGAATGCCGAAACATACCAAAGCCGGAATGCATGGTATGAGGCAGAGAGCGGAGAGACCCTTCGTTTTTGCGAATATAAAACCAGCGTGGACCGGCTGGCGTCCGGATTACAGAACGCGGGCCTCAAAAAAGGCGACCGGATCGGTGTGCTGGGAAAAAACAGCCTGGAATATTTTCTGATATACGGGGCTGCGGCAGCTCTGGGCGCGATTGTCCTGCCTGTTAACTGGCGTCTGTCGGCGGATGAAGTCGTTTTTAACCTCGCAGATTGTACCCCGGTTGCCCTCTTTTATGATCCCGAATACCAGGCTCTGATTGATGAAAACAGAAACCGCCTGCCATCGGTGACGCATTTTTACAGCCTTGCGCCAGGTGCAAAAAGCCACGCCGGCATCGATTCTTTGATGGAGAACGATGGCCGTTTTACCCGGCTGGAAACAAGCGCTGACGATGGGTTCGTTATTATCCATACCGCGGCTGTCGCCGGGCGTCCCCGGGGGGCATTGCTCAGTCATGGCAATGTGCTCTGTGCTGATATCCACCTGATGCACCTCTTCGGGCTCTCCTGCGAAGATGTCCACCTGAATCTGCTGCCGCTGTTTCACGTGGCCGGCCTGTTTATGACCATCAGCAGTTTTCATGCCGGGGCGCTCAGTATCAATATGGTCAAATTCGATGCGCCCCGGGCGGTTAAACTGATTGCCGAAAAAAATATTTCCCTGATGTTTGATTTTGCACCGATCCTGTCGGCTATCCTGGAAGAGCAGGAAAAAACAGGAACCCCTATCAGCTCCCTGCGTGCGGTGCTGGGTATTGAAACACCGGAAATCATTGAAGCATACCAGCGCAGGACCCGGGGCCGGTTCTATTGCCTGTACGGCCAGACCGAAACCAGTGCCATTGTCACACTAGGCCGTTATGATGACCGGCCGGGGTCGGCAGGCCGGCCCGTGGCGCTGTCCCGGGTCAAGCTTTTGAATGACAACGATGAACCGGTCGCCGCAGGAGAAACAGGCGAAATTGTCATGCAGGGGCCGCTGGTATTCAAGGGCTACTGGGGACTCGACGATGAAAATAAAAATACCTTCCGAAACGGATGGCATCACACCGGCGACCTGGGACGTTTTGATGCCGACGGATTTCTCTGGTTTGAGGGCCGCAAACCGGACAAGGAACTGATTAAACCCGGCGGAGAAAATGTTTATCCGGCCGAAGTGGAAAAAGTGATCTGCGAGCACCCGGCAGTGGAAGCGGCGGTTGTATTCGGTGTGCCGGACCCCAAATGGAAAGAAGCCATCAGCGCCGTTTGTCAGCTGAAACCGGGAAAGACCCTTTCCGAGGACGCATTGATTTCATTTGTGGGGAAGAAAATCGCCCGATATAAAAAGCCATCCCATGTCGCATTTACAGATGAAATCTCCCGGCTTAAAGACGGCTCACCTGACAGAGCCGCAATCAAGAAACAATATGGAGACCGCTGGGCCGCCATCCGTTAAAATATTCACATAAAGACCCCGCTTTCCGGTAACATGCGCCTCATTCATAGGCGCGCGCTGTTCCTCCCCCCCCAATTAATAAAGGGGCGGTATCATTTATTCAGGATACCGCCCCTTTATTAAATACCGTTTTCAACGAGGAAAAAACGGTGATTTATTTTGATTCCCGCGTCAGGCCGGTCGATACTTTTCCGGAAGCACGGCCTTGTCGCCCCATTCTTCAGGGATGGATTGGCCGACGTCTTCACCCTGTCTCTCTTTGCGGGCTTTCAGACCGGGGCGCGCGTATTTCATGTGGCCTTCCTTTAAGGTGCGGCCGTTGATGGCCGCTTCGGAACGGAGCCGCTGACCAGTGGTTTTTTCCATCTGGCGACCCAGCCAGAGGATCCGATCCACATCGTAGCCGTGTTCAATCCCCATTTCGTCAACCTGGACCAGCAGGTCTTCCAGGCAGATCAGGCCCACGAAGCGGGGGTCGTCGTAGTAGTATTCACCGGTGCCGGGAACCGGGCTGTCATCCATAAAGTTGGACGGCTGGCCGCCCATGCCGCCGATGGTCGCCTCAAAACAGGTAATCCCGGCCTGAAGGGCCGCTAAAACCGAGGCCGATGCCACCCGCTTGGTTTCGTGGAAATGGGCGATGTGCAGATCAGTATTGGGGATTTCATCGAGGATCATGGAAAAATAGCGGTAAACATCCGGGGCCGATGCGCTGCCGTCGTGATCGGCATGCTCGATATCGGCGGCCCCGATTTCCAGCCAGCGCTTGGTAAATTCCACGGCGTCTTTCATATCCGTGGCGCCGGCAATGGGGCTGCCCCAGATGGTACTGACCGTTCCGCACATCTTGATCCCGGCATCGCTGCATTTTTTAATGCACCGCTCGGCCTCTTTCCAGTACTCGGGCAGGGTCGTTCCCGAATTGGCGAAATGATGCTCTTCTTCGGTGGACACCATCATCAGACAGCGGTCAGGCCCCACGCCTTTTTTCTTCAACGCAATGGCCCGGTCCACGCCGGATTCCCGGATCGTGACGGCGGTGATACAGATGTCGTCGTAATTGACGCCTTTTTTGGCACATCTTTTTTTAAATCCCTCACTGCGCAGATGGGCGAGCACCGCTTCGGCATCGGCAAACTGGGGCATCAGGAACGGATTGGCCAGGTTCGTTACTTCAATATCCCGGCATCCGGCAAAGATAAGCTGTTCGGCATAATAAATTTTGGCGCGGGTGGAGATGAATTTTTCCAGGTGCTGAAACCCATCCCGAATCGTAATATCGCCGATCTTCACTTTTTTGGGCATACGGGGGAAAATTTTGCGGTAATCATGCTCGGTCATAGTGCGGGGTCTCCTCTATTTACCCTTATAAACGGGTTTTCGTTTTTCCTGAAAGGCGGCCAGGCCTTCCAGCCGGTCTTCGGTGGGAATAAGTGTCCAGTACGCGTTGGATTCGATGGCCAGGCCGGTGGCCAGGTCGGTTTCGATACCATGATTGACAGCATACTTGGCCTGGGCAATGGCCAGTGGCCCGGCCTCACAGATCGTGGCGGCCATCTTGCGGCATTGATCGAGGAGGGCATCCGGTTCGGCCACCTGGTTGACCAGGCCGATGGTCAGGGATTCTTCGGCGCCGATCCGGGCGCCGGTAAAGATCAGTTCCTTGGCCTTGCCTTTCCCTACCAGCCGGGGAAGCCGCTGGGTGCCGCCGCCGCCGGGGATGATGGCCAGACGTGTTTCGGTCAGGCCCAGGGTGGCCGTAGTTGCCGCAATCCGGATATCCGCGGCCAGGGCCAGTTCGGTGCCGCCGCCCAGGGCAATACCGTTCACTGCCGCGATGACCGGTTTGTTCAGATTTTCAATCCGGCCGAATACATCGCGAAGTGTATAGATAAATTGCTTGACCTGAACCGGTGTCAGGGTCCGTCGCTCTTTTAAGTCGGCACCGGCGGAAAAGGCCCGGTCGCCGACACCGGTAATAATGACCACCCGGATGTCGGTGTCAAACCGGATTTCATCGATCTTCTGTCCCAGGGCCTTGAGCAGGGGGAAATTCAACGCGTTCATCATGTTGGGCCGATTCAGCGACAATAAAAGGATGCCATCTTGTTCTTCGGCCAATAAGACGTCATCTGCCATAATACGTTCTCCTGTTTTTTTGTTTCTAATGAATCGTAAATGGTAACCGTATATTTTAAGCCCCCAAGATTCAGGGCGGATATGCTAACACCCGATATGCCGCGACACCACGATTCGCTGAATCTCGGACGTTCCCTCCCCGATATCGAGCAGTTTCTGATCGCGGTAAAACCGCTCGACCTGGTATTCTTTCATCAGCCCGTATCCACCGTGAACCTGAACGGCATGGTTGGTCACGCGGCCCATCATTTCAGAGCAGTAAAGCTTGGCCATGGCCGCCAGTTTTTCGAATGGCCGGCCCTTGTCCCGCAGCCAGCAGGCCTTGTAGAGCAGGTTGCGGGCGCACTCGATTTCCATGGCTGCATCGGCCAGTTTGAAGGCCACGCCCTGAAATTTTGAGATCGGCTGCCCAAACTGTTTCCGCTGGCGGGCATATTTCAGCGCCAGTTCATACGCTCCCTGGGCGCCGCCCAGGCCCATGGCAGCGATGGAGAGCCGTCCGCCATCCAGGGTTTTCAACATCTGGTGAAAGCCGTCGCCCTGTTTTCCCAGAATATTTTCCGAAGGGACGCGGACATCGTCAAAATAGAGTTCAGCCGTACTGGAAGCGCGCCACATCATTTTTTTCTTCATGGGAACGGCTTTAAAGCCCGGTGTGCCGTTCTCCACCAGAAAACAGGTGTATTCAGGTTTGCCGTCGGGCCGGTTTCCCGTAATGGCCTGGACCGTCACGCCCAGAGACAGTTCACAGGCCGCATTGGTGATAAAAATTTTGGACCCGTTGATCACCCATTCGCTGCCGTCTTTGACGGCGGTGGTTTTGCTGCCGCCGGCATCGGATCCGGCTGTGGGTTCAGTCAGCCCGAATCCCCACAGGGCTTCACCGGAGCAGAGCCGGGGCAGGTATTTTTTCTTCTGGGCGTCGGTCCCGAAATAGTTGATAGGGCCGATGCCAAGGGAGTTGCCTGCGGCAATGGTGGCCGCATGGGAGCCATCCACCCGGGCGATTTCCTCCACGGCGATAATATAGGAGATATAATCCATGCCCTGGCCGTCGTATTTTTCCGGTACAAACATACCGAACAGGCCGATTTCACCCATTTTTCGGGTCAATTCAGGCGAAAATGTTTCGGTTTCGTCCAGCGCTTCCGCCATGGGGGCAATTTCGCTCTGGGCAAATTTACGGACTTCCTTGCGGATCATTTCCTGTTCAACGTTCAGATCAAAATCCAAAACGACCTCCCTGTCTGGATTGGGGATTGTCAATCATATAACGACGATTGGCATTTTTCGGAAACCACGACACATGCGCTTGGTCTCATAACCGAACAGAATACTGCCGATCTTCAATCGCACCACGTCTTCCTGCAGGCAGAAAGTTATATGAACGAGCGCTCAGTCAGAGTAATATTTATACGCCTCACGCCCGATGGTTGTCAAGGCCTTCCTCCATTTTACGGCTATATTCTGCGCCCGGGCAATTCGGGCGCCCTTGACAATTCCTGTACCATCATGGTATTTCAATATGATTGAGCGCTCGTTCGGAATTACACCTAATAGTCAAAAAAGCCATGAATCCATCGCCTGAAATCAAAAAAAACAGAACCGATGATATCCCCACCCAGGTAAAAAACCCGGAGCTGGTAGACCGCCGCCGCCGGCAGATCATCGATGCGGCCGTCAAGCTGTTTATTGATAAGGGGTTCCACAAAACCACGACGCGCCAGATTGCTTCCCGGGTGGGATTTTCCATCGGGTCGCTCTACGAATACGTCGCCTCGAAGGAAGATATCCTTTACCTGGTATGTGATTCCATCCATTCTCAGGTGGAACACCTGGTGGCCGACGTGATGACACGGGCTGTGGCTGGACGAAATGTATTATCTGAAATTATTCGGGAATATTTCCTGGTCTGTGACCGGATGAGCGATGTCATTCTTCTCATCTATCAGGAAACGCGGTCCCTGCCGCCCCAATGGCAGAAACGGGTGCTGGAAAATGAGCTCCGGATTACCGGTTTATTCGTCGAGGTGCTGGCCAAGCTGTCGGCCAGTGGCGAATTATCCCGCCTTGACGACAGGGATATCGAGCTGGCCGCCCATAATATTTCCGTACTGGGCCATATGTGGACATTCCGGCGATGGTTCTTCAGCCGTCATTATACCATTGACGAATATATCGAACGCCAGACCGATTTTGTTTTAAAAATTTTAGGGTAACGGGAGGAATTTATGAATCAGGTCGTTGAGGTATACCAGCCGAAACACCCGGTCCGGGTCGTTACGGCCACATCCCTTTTCGATGGTCACGATGCCGCGATTAATATCATGCGACGTATTCTCCAGGGGACCGGGGTCGAGGTCATCCACCTGGCTCATAACCGATCGGTACGGGAGATTGTCAATACCGCCATAGAAGAAGATGCCCAGGGAATTGCCGTTTCCAGCTACCAGGGTGGTCACATGGAATTTTTTAAATACATGGTGGACCTGCTCAGGGAAGGCGGTGTTGGCCATATCAAGGTATTTGGCGGCGGCGGGGGCGTCATCGTTCCTGAAGAAGTCCGGGAACTGGAAGCCTATGGCGTGGCCAAAATCTATTCGCCCGAGGACGGCGCCCGTCTGGGGCTGCAGGGGATCATCAATCACATGGTTGAATCGATCGATTACCTGAGGCTGCCGGCCAAAGATCTCGATTTAAACCAGTTAACCCCGGACAATAAGCCGATGATCGCCAGCCTGATCACGGCCATGGAGATGGCCAATGCCGATATTAAGGAAGATGCGCATCTGGCTGAATTAAAATCCCGGCTGACCGGAAAAGCGGCCGGTCGTACAATCCCGGTCATCGGAATTACCGGTACCGGTGGGGCCGGCAAATCCTCTCTGACCGATGAACTCATTTTGCGGTTATTGAACGATCAGCAGTCCCTTCACCTGGCCATTATCAGCTGTGACCCCAGCCGCCGCAAAACCGGCGGCGCCCTGCTCGGTGATCGGATCCGCATGAATGCGATCGACAATGATCGGGTCTATATGCGGTCGCTGGCCACCCGGAAATCTCATACCGAAGTGCCGGTATCACTCCCCGATGCAATTACCGTGGCCAAGGCTGCCGGGTTTGATCTGATTATCGCCGAAACCGCCGGTATCGGCCAGGGCGATTCGCTCATTGTCGATCAGTCGGATGTATCCATTTATGTAATGACCAGTGAGTTCGGGGCCGCCTCCCAGCTGGAAAAGATCGATATGCTCGATTTTGCCGATCTGATCGTGGTGAATAAGTTTGAAAAACGCGGCAGCGAGGATGCCCTGCGCGATGTCCGCAAACAGGTCCAGCGAAACCGGAATGCGTTTGACAAACGTCCCGAAGAGATGCCGGTTTACGGGACCATTGCCTCCAAATTTAACGATGACGGGGTCACGGCCCTGTATCATGGAATCCTGGATTTTATTGCCGCCAACACCGGTGTGGTTTTTGAATCGAAACTGCCGCGAAGCGATATCCGTCACTCGAGTTCCATGACGATCATTATTCCGCCTGAACGCACCCGGTACCTGGCCGAGATTTCTGAAACCGTCCGTACCTACCACCAGCATACGGAAAAGCAGGCCGATATCCTGCGAAAGGCCTGGCATTTGAGGGAAAGCCTGGGCGTGATCGAAAAAAAACTTTCCGATGACGCATCCACGCTGATTGACCAGCTGCGGGGGGAAATTCAAAGGGCCGACGGCCACCTGGACGAAGAAACCCGGCGCCTGGCCGATGGCTGGGCGGATATCAAAAGCCGGTATGAAAAAGATGAACTGGTCTACCAGGTTCGGAAACGGGAAGTCCGGGTCCCCCTGTTTACGACGTCTCTTTCCCACAGCAGAATTCCCAAAGTCTCCCTCCCCCGGTTCAAAGATCCGGGGGAAATCTACCGCTGGCAGCGGCGTGAAAACCTTCCCGGCTATTTTCCCTATACCGCCGGTGTTTTTCCATTAAAAAGAGAGGGCGAAGATCCGACCCGGATGTTTGCCGGCGAGGGCGATCCGGCCCGTACCAATAAACGGTTTAAGCTGCTGTCGGCCGACTACGCGGCCAAACGGCTCTCCACGGCATTTGACTCGGTGACCCTGTACGGGCGCGATCCGGATCGGCGGCCGGATATCTACGGCAAGGTCGGCACCTCCGGTGTCAGCATCTGTACCCTGGACGACGTCAAGGTTTTATACGACGGGTTTGACCTGTGTGCGCCCAATACATCGGTTTCCATGACCATCAACGGGCCGGCGCCCATGATGCTGGCCATGTTTCTGAATGCAGCCATCGACCAGAAAGTCGACGCATTCAAGGCAGAACACAAACGGGAACCGTCTGCGGACGAATACGAAAAGATCCGGGCGATTGCTCTGTCCACGGTTCGCGGGACGGTCCAGGCCGATATCCTCAAGGAAGATCAGGGCCAGAATACCTGTATTTTTTCTATCGAATTTGCCCTGAAAATGATGGGCGATATCCAGGACTATTTCATTCGGCACGATGTGCGCAATTTTTATTCTGTTTCCATTTCCGGTTATCATATTGCCGAAGCGGGAGCCAACCCGATTTCCCAGCTGGCCTTTACCCTGGCCAACGGCTTTACCTATGTGGAATACTACCTTTCGCGGGGGATGTCGGTTGACCATTTCGGACCGAATCTCTCCTTCTTTTTTTCCAACGGGATGGATCCCGAGTACACGGTCATCGGCCGCGTGGCCCGGCGGATCTGGGCGGTGGCCATGCGTAATAAATATGGCGCTTCGGTTCGCGCCCAGATGCTGAAATATCACATCCAGACCTCGGGGCGCTCCCTGCACAGCCAGGAAATTCAGTTTAATGATATCCGTACCACGCTGCAGGCGCTCTGTGCCGTCTACGATAATTGTCAAAGCCTGCATACCAACGCTTTTGATGAGGCCATCACCACACCGAGTGCCGAATCGGTTCGCCGGGCCCTGGCCATCCAGATGATCATCAACCGGGAATGGGGTCTGGCCAAAAGTGAAAACCCCCTGCAGGGAAGCTTTATCGTCGAAATGCTGACCGACCTGGTGGAAGAGGCCGTGCTGATGGAGTTTGACCGCATTGCCGCCCGGGGGGGCGTCCTCGGCGCTATGGAAACCGGATATCAGCGGGGCAAAATTCAGGAAGAATCGATCTATTACGAAACCTTGAAGCATACCGGTGACCTGCCCATTGTCGGGGTCAACATGTTCCGCGATCCGGACGGTGGAGATGAATTCAGTGAAGATGCCTTTGAACTGGAACTGGCGCGGGCCACGGATGACGAGAAAGCGTCGCAGCTGAACCGACTGGCCGATTTTCATAAACGACATGAAAAAGAGGCCCCGGCGGCATTGGCGAAACTTCAGCAGGCGGCGCTGTCCGGCGAAAATATTTTTGCCGAATTAATGGAGACCGTTCGGCATTGTTCACTGGGGCAGATTACCCGGGCCCTGTACGATGTGGGTGGAAAATACCGCCGCAATATGTAAGGGGTAGCGGTAATCCGCCGCGTTGGAAGACCGGTGCCCTTTAATCATCTTCGATTGACAGACAAAATGTAAGTGAGGAGAGAGAACCATGCGAGAAGCAGTCATTGTCAGTGCGGTACGAACACCCCTGGGAAATTTTAACGGCAGCTTGAAATCATTGAACGCCACGGATTTAGGGGGGGTGGTGATCCGGACTGCGATTGAGCGCGCGGAAATCCGGCCGGAAGCAGTCAACGAAGTGATCATGGGCCAGGTTCTTCCCTGCGGCAGTGGTCAGAATCCGGCCAAACAGGCTGCGGTTAAGGCCGGTATGCCCTGGGAAGTCGAGTGCTTTACCGTCAACAAAGTATGCGGATCGGCCCTGAAAACGGTGATGCTGGCCGCCCAGGCAATTCAGACAGGCGATGCCGATGTGGTCGTGGCCGGCGGCATGGAGAGCATGAGCCGGGCACCCTACTATCTTGAGAAGGCCAGGTTTGGATTGCGTATGGGGACCGGCAAGCTGGAAGACCATATGCTCCATGACGGATTATGGGATATCGTCAATGACTTTCATATGGGCATGTCCAACGAGCTCTGTTCGGAAAAATATGACATCACCCGGGAGGACCAGGACCGTTATGCGGCCGAATCTTATCGACGTGCGTTGGCGGCCATGGCCGACGGGCGTTTCGAAGACGAAATTGTCCCGGTATCGATCCCGCAGCGAAAAAAAGATCCATCGGTATTCAGCCGGGATGAATGTCCCCGGGAAACAACCTATGAGGCGCTGTCCAGGATGAAACCGGCTTTTAAAAAGGACGGGGTCGGCACGGCGGGAAACGCGTCCATTATCAGTGACGGTGCGGCCGCGGTCGTGGTTATGGCACGGGAAACGGCCGAGTCTCTCGGTTGCGAGATCATGGCCACCCTCGGCGCCCAGGCATCATATGGCATCGATATGAAATATGTTCTGGTGGCGCCGATATGGGCGATTCCGAAGTGTCTTAAAAAAGAAGGCATCACCACCGGTGATGTGGATCTGTTTGAAATCAACGAGGCCTTCAGCGGGTCCACGGTCGCTGTGTTGCGTGCGCTTGATATCGACCCGGCGATCGTCAATGTCAACGGCGGCAGCGTGGCCCTGGGCCATCCGATCGGCGCCAGCGGTTGCCGGGTACTGGTGACATTGCTGTACGAAATGATTCGACAGAAGAAAAAAACCGGACTGGCATCCCTGTGCCTGGGCGGCGGAGAAGCCGTTGCGCTGGTGATTAAACGATAGGCACGTTATTTATAATCCGTTCAGGCGATGAGCGGGTGGATTCAAATACGAGGAGTTAAAAAAATGGAAATCAAGACGTTTGGTGTGATTGGTGCCGGTCAGATGGGAAACGGTATTTCCCAGGTAGCCGCCATGAACGGTCTGCAGGTCATCATGAACGATATCTCCAGAGAGTTTGTCGATCGCGGTGTGAATACGATCGAGAAAATCCTGTCTCGCAGCGTCGACAGGGGTAAACTCGATGCCGAAGAAAAAGAGGCGATTCTGGGGCGCATCCAGACATCTACCGATATCAAAGATATGGCGGATGCCGATTTTGTCGTGGAGGCGGCCACCGAGAACGAATCCCTGAAATTCGGTATTTTTAAAAACCTGGATAAAACCTGCAAACCCGGCGCCATCCTGGCCACCAACACCTCCTCCATCCCTATCGGCCGAATCGCCGCCCAAACCGGGCGGCCCGATAAAGTCATCGGCATGCACTTTATGAATCCGGTCCCGGTCATGAAACTGGTGGAAGTGATTCGCGGGCTGGCCACGTCGGATGAGACGTTTAACACGACCTGGGCGTTGTCTGAACAATTTGGAAAAACCCCGGCCGAGGCCAGTGACTACCCCGGCTTTATCGCCAACCGGATTTTACTGCCCATGATTAACGAAGCCGTCTACTGCCTCTACCATGGCGTCGGCACCCGGGAATCCGTGGATACCGTCATGAAGCTTGGCATGAACCATCCCATGGGCCCCCTGGCACTGGCCGACCTGATCGGGCTGGATACCTGCCTGGCCATTATGGAAACCCTGTACGAGGGGTTTAAGGATTCAAAATACCGGCCCTGCCCACTGCTTCGAAAATACGTAGAAGCCGGATGGCTGGGTAAAAAAACCGGAAGGGGATTTTACGAATATTGAAACCGGTATCGGCCCTCTATCAGCGGGGTCAGCAGTACCAGGGGTGGATTCTCCAACATAATGACGGCCTAAATGAGGAGGTACCATGGCACCTAAAAAAAGCAGCGCGATGCAACCGGTGGGAAAAAAAATCCGGCAGGCCCGGCTGGGGAAAAAAATGACCCTGGATAACCTGGCCAACGAGACGGGATTTTCCGTCGATTACATTAAACAGATTGAATCCGGGAAAAAGATTCCGCCCGTGGGAACCCTTTTGCAGCTTTCACGGGCGCTGCAGGTGGATTCCAGTTTCCTGCTCAAGGAGCAGAAGGCCACGCTGAGCAAGCGGGTGAAAGCCTATACCAAAAGGACCGACAACTACGCCTACAATACCCTGACCCCCGGCGCCGAGAACAAACATTTAAAAGCATTTCGGGTAACGATCGATGCCAACTCGGAACACTCCGGGGTCGGATTTCGCCATGAAGGGGAAGAATTTGTGTACGTATTGAATGGCAATGTTGAAATCTCTGTTGGCGAACACGTCAACAAGCTGGGAAAAAACGACTCGCTTCATTTTAATTCCGGTATTCAACATAATTTGCGCAATACGGGCAAGGATAAAGCCGAATTGATCGTGGTCATTTATAACCCATAGCCACTGATCAAACTGATCAATGGCAATTCAATTGCATTTACACTTCAATTGCAATCTGCATTTGCAAAAAATAAGCCGACTGACGAGAGGGACGACGGATGTTATTCAAGCTGAGCAATGAACAGTTGATGATCCAATCCATGGTGCGGGAATTTGCCCGCAGGGAAGTGGCTGCTACCGCCGCCGAGCGGGATCGTACCAGGGAGTTTCCAGCGGAAAATTTGAAGAAAATGGGAGAACTCGGTTTCCTCGGCATGATGGCCCCTGCACAATACGATGGCGAGGGTGCGGATACCATCAGCTACGTGCTGGCCCTGTCGGAAATTGCCTATGCCTGTGCGTCCACGGCCGTGGTGATGTCGGTTCATAACTCCATTGTCTGTGAAAGTATCAACCGTTACGGAACGGAAGACCAGAAGCAAAAATACCTGGGTGCCCTGGCACGGGGGGAATACATCGGCGCATTCGCCCTGACCGAACCCCATGCCGGCTCCGATCCGGTGATGCAGAACACCACGGCGACGCGGGATGGTGATGTGTATGTGTTAAACGGGACCAAACGATTTATTACCTCGGGTCGAAATTCGGGTCTGGTGATTGTAACGGCCAAAACAGCACCGGAAAAACGGCACAAGGGGATCAGCGCATTTTTAGTGGAGAAAAGCTTTCCCGGCATCATCGTTGGCCGCGAGGAAGATAAGATGGGGCTTCGGGCGTCGGATACCACGGACCTGATCTTTGATAACTGCCAGGTACCGGTTGAAAATATATTGGGCAAAGAAGGTGAGGGCTTTAAAATTGCCATGACCGCCCTTGACGGCGGGCGAATCGGGATAGCCGCCCAATCGCTGGGCGTGGCCCAGGCCGCTTTTGATGCAGCGGTGAAGTATGCCAAATCCCGCAATCAATTCGGCCGAAAAGTATCCAAATTTCAGGGATTGAGATGGATCATTGCCGATATGGCCACCCAGATTGAAGCGGCCAGACAGCTCACGCTCTCTGCCGCCGCCTTGAAAGCACGTCACGAAAATTTTACCGTCCAGGCCTCCATGGCGAAACTGTTTGCATCTGAAATGGTTAACCGCGTAACGGCCAAGGCCCTTCAGATCCATGGCGGATACGGTTATACCAAGGAGTACCCGGTCGAGCGATACTACCGCGATGCACGCGTATTTACCATCTACGAGGGGACATCAGAGATTCAGCGCGTGGTTATCTCCAATCATATCTTAAAAGACAAACGTAAGCAGCATTGATATATTCCTTCTTTTCGAAGGGTTATTTAGGTTTGACAAATTTGAAAGAAAGATCTATTTTTTATAAATACAGCCGAAACGAAAGGATCAAAGCGCATGTTTTCCGCCACCAAATCCCCATACCTGGTCCCTTTTGATGGAAAATTCCGCCATGCCGATTTTCCAACCTGCCCCCCGGACAATGTTCCCAAAATTAAAAAATTAAAGCGTCGGCTGCGTACAAGCGTTAAAAAAATGGCGGAACTGCAGCGGGTGTTTTATGCCCACGACCGTTATGCATTGCTGCTGATTTTTCAGGCCATGGACGCCGGTGGAAAAGACAGCACAATCCGCGCCGTCATGAGCGGGGTCAATCCGGCCGGGTGCCAGGTGTTTTCGTTTAAACAACCGAGTGAGGAAGACCTGGACCATGATTTCCTCTGGCGCACCACCAAACGCCTGCCGGAACGGGGCCGCATCGGCATTTTCAACCGCAGCTATTACGAAGAAGTGCTGGTGGTGCGTGTTCACCCCGATATCCTCGACAGCCAGAAGCTTCCAGGTAAACAGAACCTGAAAACCATCTGGAAACAACGGTATCAATCCATCCGCAACCACGAAAAACACCTGGCCCGTAACGGGACGGTGATTCTGAAATTCTGGTTGAACGTATCGCCGGACGAGCAACGACGACGTTTTCTCTCCCGCCTCAATGAACCGGAAAAACACTGGAAGTTTGCTTCTGCCGATATGAGGGAAAGAAGTTTCTGGCCCAAATATATGGCGGCCTATAAGGATGCCTTAAGCGCTACCTCAAAACCGTGGGCGCCGTGGTACGCCATCCCGGCCGATAATAAACCCTACATGCGGTTGACGGTGGCCAACATTATTGTGGATACACTGAAATCATTGAAGCTGAAATATCCGGAAGTGAAGAAGAAAGAACAGGCCCGGTTTGACGAGATGCGGCAGATACTTATGAAGGACGAACCCGTTACCTGACGTACCTGACGGGATCACCGCCGGGCGACAGATTGAATATCTGGCCCGGACAACCTGAAACGGCAGCCATTATGAAAAAACTCTACCTGGTTCGACATGCTAAATCCAGCTGGAAATATCCGAAACTGGATGATTTTGAGCGACCGCTTAATAAACGGGGCCGGAAAAACGCACCTTTTATGGGGACCGTACTTAAAAAACGGGGCATACGGCCGGACCTGATTCTGTCCAGCCCGGCCAATCGCGCCGCCATGACCGCCCGGATTATCGCGGATCGGATTAACTATCCGCTTGATGATATTATCTATCTTGAATCCATTTACCGAGCCGGCGAAGAGGATCTGTTTCAAATCATCAAGCAGATGGATGGTGGTATCGAGCGGTTGATGCTGGTAGGGCACAATCCCGGCCTCACGGCGCTGGCCAATGCGCTGGGGAATGATCCGGTAGGCAATGTCCCGACCAGCGGTATTTTTTCCGTCCGGTTGAAAATCAGTTCCTGGAAGAAAATCCGGGGCCGGCAGGGGAAAACCGATTTTTTTGACTACCCCAAAAAATTTTCCTGATAAATGAAGGGCTTGATTTATTCTTCAAAATACCTTACATGTGAGAAAATCCCATCATCCAAAGGAGGCAGCAATGGCGAAAAAAAAGAAGGCAAAAGAAAAGAAAAAAGATAAAGCCAAATTGAAGGCCAAACTGAAGAAGGCCAAGCTGAAAAAAGCAAAGAAAAAAGCGGCAAAGAAGAAAAAGAAAAATAAGGCCAAAAAGAAAAAAAAGTAATATTGCCCTGAAAATTTTATTCTGAATTTGACTCAAACTGGATTCAATTCAACATGGGCCCGCCGCCCATTTAACGGCTCATTTGAATCCAGAAAACCCAAAAAAAATCAGGCAATCCGGATAGACTGGATTGCCTGATTTTTTATCGGGCGGCCCGGACTTCACGCATCCGTTCGTGAAGTCGTCGGGCCTGGAGGCAAAACGTTTCCAACTTGGCATTGATCAACTGAGGAAACGGGGAGCCGTCTGATTCAATGGCGAGAAACGGCAGGTCGTCCAGGTCGGTCAGGATCATTTTCAGGTCTTCATCGCCCGGAGAGGCCGCCAGTTTTCCGGTGCGGGTCATCACTTCGTTTAAGATCGATTCGGAAAGGCGGTTGGGCATACAGCCAAAGGGACCGATGGCGATCACCCCGCAGGCTTTTGTGGCCACCTCGTCCAGGGAGCTGCCGATGGTCAACACCGCTTCTCCGGCCAGATCATGGGATATATACGGTGCCGATTTAGAAATTACCCCTGGAATATCGATGACTTCCGCATGAATCAAGCCGCTTTGGTTCACAATCTCCTTAATCTGTTTTTCATATTTGACCATGAATTTCTGGCGGACAAAAAACCGCAGCCGCTCCATTCCCTTGAGATCATGCTCGGATAACCCGTTCTCCGCACAATAATCCGTATATCGAACCCATTCGGCAATGGGCGCACAAACCGTGGCAAACCCCTGCCTGGCCAGATGCTCGGTAATATGTTGACGAGACAGCCCGTCACGCCGCACAAATATCTCACCGGTGAGGGCAATAATGGGGACTTCCTCCACCGGGCGTTTTAAGGCAACGTTTCGAAATTTGAGGCTGGTCTCAGCCAATTGTTTTTCAAACCGGCTGAAATCATCCCTGGCCAGGGAATTCCGGATATGGCCCCATTCCTGCTCAAACAAGTCCATTGCAGCGTCCGGCTGTTTTGCGTTGGCCATCAGCATGGCCCGGATATCTTCCATCATATCCGATACAATCACCGCAAACCAGCCCCACTTGTTGAAATCATCGGCCATGCCCAGGTAGGAATTTTCCGCTGATAGCGAAAGCATGGCGACATCCGGGATTTCAAGACGGGATATCAGGTCTTCCATGAAAATATAATACTGGCCGAATCGACAGGGACCGGAACCGGTGGGCATGAAATAGACCAGCACCTCGTCCTCTTTTTTTTCATTCTGGATATAGGAAAGCAGTGTTCCTGTGGTGAGAATCAGGGGGAGGCATTCCTTACAGGTGGTATTGGCCCGCCCCAGTTTAAGTACCGCTTCATCCGAAGGATCATGGACTTTGGCATTGTATCCCAATCTGTTGAAAACCGGGACAATCGATTCCGAAGACAACCTTCCCATGGATGGAACCAGCAGTGTCACACGTGGGTCGGTTAGCGGCAGATGCTTTCCGTCGGATGTGATCACATACGGTTCACCGTTTTCCAGGGTGGCCCGGGCCGGCGTATACGATCGTGGGCGTACGGTAAAATCTCCCCGGCTCTCAAGCTTTCGATAGGCGGTAACAATGTCAAGAAATGCCTCGATCCGGGTTTCCAGGCCCGCATCAGCCGTATGGCTGTCCAGCTCCAGGGTCAGTGAGGGTTTGCGCCCCATCAGGGATCGGAAATAGCCGATCACAAACGAATCCGGCCCGCAGGAAAAGTTGGTGATATAGGTGCCAAACAGCTGCGGATGGCGTTTTACGACTTTACCGGCCATCAGGATCATCTGTCCCATACCCCAGTACATATGCCGCCGTCCGGATTCTTCTTCGTAGTCGATAAAATCCAGCGGGATTACCATGATCCCCCGGGAGGCGAATTTGTGGGGAATGCCCATGTGGGCTTCTTTGGAAAACGCATTGTACGGTCGTCCCAGAACGACCACACCGACTTTATCCGGGTCCTCGGCCAGTTCGGCCAGGGCCTGCCGGCCAATGGCTTTCATCTCGTCGTGGCACTGTTGCTGCTGGCGGATGGCCTTATTAAAAGCCCGCCTGGCGTCGCGTTTACCGATTCCCATGTCACGGGCGGTTTTCACCAGAATCTTTTCCGATGTGGCCAATCCGGCGGTAAGGTCAAGCAGGGGGGCCAGCACTTTGGTTCCCCGGGCAGACAGCCCGTCCAGTTCCCTTTTAAAGGTGGTTTGAAGGTAAAAGGTTTCGCCCTGAACCAGGGGGCAAAGCTGTGCATTGGCGTTGCCGTTTTGTACGGGGACCGCTTTGAAATGCGGCAGGAACAGGTAGTCCGGAACAGTATCTCCGGTGATCAGCGCATGAAAAAATCCATGGGCCAGTTCCACCGGGTAGCAAAAGGGGGCGTTACGCCGGTCGATCCCCTCCTGGTCGTGATGATCGGGGATGATCAGGTCGAACCCAAGTTCGGAAAAAAAGGTTGAATAGAGCGGATAGTAGGTATTGACCAGAAAACTGCGGTTCAATCCGACGGTGGGGCGCCGGCCCACAGCCGTCACAGCCGGAACGCCGTATTTTTCGAAAATCAGCTGCTGACGAATTCGTACCAGATCCAGTTTGGCAATATCAAAACGAACATTGCGACGCAGATTGTAATAGCGGTTGCAGGCCCCCCCGAACGGGTACTTTTCACCATCCATCCGGATCATGGCGATCTCGCAGCGCCGGTCGCATTTTTCCTTTCCCCCGCCGCAGATGAACGATTTACCATACTCCACCCGGCGTTCAATCAAGGTATTGAGGTCAAATCGCTGCGGTGCCATGAGGCCGACTTTGAGCCGTTTTTTTACTTCCAGCGCCACGCCGAAGGCACCCATCAATCCGGGTTCGGGCGGAACAATGATCGGTTTGCCCAGCAACGACGCCATGGCCATGGGAACCGCCCGGTTATAGCAGACCCCTCCCTGCATGAATACTTTTCCGCCCATGGGCCGGTTGCCCTTGACCCGGTTGGCGTAGTTCATGCAAATCGAATAGACAAGGCCGGCCACGATATCATCGTGTGCAATCCCCTCATGAATGGCGTTTTTAATGTCTGATTCAATAAAGGCCGCGCATTGATCATTAAAGTTTGGCGGATGTTTGCCCTTAAGGGCCACGTCGGCGATATCTTCCATCTGAATGCCGAGCGTCTCCAGTGCCGACTCTTCTAAAAATGAGCCGGTACCCGCCGAACAGGCTTCGTTCATGGCATAATCAGAGGCCACGCCATTGGTAATATACGTATATTTGGCATCCTGGCCGCCAATTTCAAAGATGGTATCCACTTTTGGGTCAAAATAGATGGCCGCAGCGGCGTGCGCAATAATCTCGTTGATCACGCCGTCGGTCAGGGCGTGCAGCCCGGCAATCTGGCGGCCGGAGCCGCACACGCCCAGGCCGGTGATATGAATTTCAGCCGGATCCACCTTTTTTTTAACTTCATCCAGAATGGCCTGGTAGCATCGCCTTGAAGCGCCCACGGGGTCCCCATTGGTGCGAAGATAGATAGTGGCGAGGATGGCATTGTCCCGGGTGCGTAACAAGACAGCCTTGGTTGTTGTCGATCCCACATCCAGGCCGAGAATACATTGATCACCCGGTGCAACCGTGGCCCGTGAAATTGTTTTAAATTTCACATCGGATTCAAAATCCACCAGGGGAGAAAGCGTATCAAAGGTGGCCTGTTCATTCAAAAACAGCTGATCCTGGCCGGGAAAATCCCGGGTGTCGTTTTCCAGCGCCCAGAGTGCCGCACCCAAAGCTTCAAAACAGGGGGCTTCTTCCGGAACGATCAAACCGGGAATCTCTTGCTTTAAGTACGCAATCATCATCTGGTTCTGGGCTGTGCCCCCCGTCACCATGATGTCACGTCGATCGACTTTTTTCAACAATTCCAAAACCTTATTTGCCATCATGCGGCACAGCCCGGCGGTTACCTTTTCACGGGGCACGCCTTGATTGGTGGCATGGGTGCAATCGGATTTGCAGAAAACCGAGCAGCGGCCAGACACCCGGTGCGGTGCTTCCGTGGAGGACCAGGTAGCGGCTTCGTCCAGGGTCACATCCATGCGGCGCAGCTGCTGGAGAAAAAATTCGCCGGTGCCCGACGCACATTTATTCCCTGTCTGGACACCGGTAATCCGGCCCTGTCGGTTGAGAAGATAAACCATGAACGTCTCGCCACCGGCCGATACAATGGCCGGGCAGGTGGTATCCGCCGGCTTGATATGGGCATAGGCCAGTTCCACCGCATCGGGCTCGGGTATCGTGGAGAGATTCAAAATTTGACGAAACCGGCGGCCCGTAGCGGCTATCCGCGTAAAGGCGGTCATGTCGAGCGACGCCAGCGCCTTCAACAGGGTCTGCTTGGGATCGCCATCGTGGGGATACTGGGCAGATGCCACAATGCGGGGCCGATCCGGAATATTGCCCCCGGCAGATCGCCTTGGGGGGGAGGGCTGCGCGAGATGAACGATGGATACAGTGGACGCACCGACACAAATTCCCAGGGAATAACGGGTATGGGTATCCGCTTCCAGGTGATACAATGTATTATTTTTCATTACTCTATCATTTACATGATCTGCTCGTTGTCAATGATGGTACCGGAACGAACGATCATTTGTGTCTGGTTATTATTTTTAATGTCGACCCGACCCCTGATTACCACACCGGCTTCAAAGGCCACGTCCCCTTCGATAGACAATGACTCGCAGTTGACCAGGGAGGGGATTCCCTGTGAAAACCGGGCATCAAAATCATCAATTTTCTGATAATACCGCTCATCCAGGCGGATACGGATAGCCGGCAGATCGCGAAGCGTGTTTTCGTGCAGGCTGAAATCCGGATCAAGCCGATAACAATCGGACCTTACCGCCATCAGGTCATTACATTTTTTTACCGGTATAAATCGCTGCCGTGGTACATGTACGGCCACGGCATCATCAAACAGGGAAATCGCCGCCCCCATGGCTGTTTCAATCTGGTACACCCGGGGGCTTTCTTCATTAAGCGGGGCCAGCCGTTTCCGGTTGACGATAACCGGCAGGTGAACAGTGCCCTCTTTTTCAAGTAACGTTCTTAAATGCAACAGGTTAATCCATATATTATTGGTATTGAAATATCGATATTTCTGGATATCCATGAAGGTTTCCAGTTCATCTTCCGGGCACTGGGCCGATTCCCGCAAAATAAGCCGCCCATCTTGCCGCTTTGCCAGGTGGCCGCCTTTGGTATCCGATGGCGTTTTTTGGGCAACCTCCATCATGAACGGGCATTGATGCCGGACGAAATATCCCAGCAACCCGGCATCCATGGTCGCGCCCAGGTTGTCCGAATTGGCGATAAATGCATATTCGATCCCCGTCTTGATCAGCTCATCGAGCATGCCCGAGGCAGACAGTGCCGTATACACATCTCCATGGCCCGGCGGATTCCATTCCAATGCCGGATCATCCGGCCAGTGGGCCGGGGTCAGATCGCTTTGATGAATTTTAGGAAACTTGTTCTGAACGAAAAGCCGCGGTTTTTGTTTATAATCAACATGCCCCGGGTTTTCCCTGTTCAGCGCTCTCTGCGTCGCGTCGTGGGTACTGAAGCTGTTCATAAAGGCCAGGGCGATGCCCTGAACATGCGCCTGGCCGATGATGATTTCCAGAAACGATTTACCGTTTTTTACCGGCAGCAGCGATTTCGGCCCGCTCAGCCCCATGCTGGTCCCCAGACCGCCATTCAGACGAATCATGACGGCCTTGTCCGCAGCGGCCCGGCCCACAGGAACCCACCGGTCAAGATCGGCATACGAGACAATCTCGTCCGGTTGAACCGGCCGAATATCGCGGTCGCTGATCAGGCCGGTTTCACCGGTGGCGACTTGACGGTAATAATAGGCAAAGGTGTCCACAACCACCGGTGCCAGACCGTGAGCCGTCATTTTTTTCCGAAACAGGGTCAGATTGTGTTCCCATTGTGAATTCATCTCGACCAAATCTGTTTAAACGGATCTTCTCAGGAAACCGGCTCGACCCATCCCATGGGATCCTCGCAACGGCCGTACTGGATATCCGTAATGGTTTGATACAGTTTTTGGGCAACCGGCCCCACCTTGCCGTCGGTGACGCTGATAATCTGATCGCCGTATTTCAATTCTCCTACAGGTGAAATAACAGCGGCCGTTCCGGAACCGAAAATTTCCTGCAACCGGCCGGAAGCATGGGCCGAAATAATCTCGTCAATACTGATCTGGCCTTCGGTGACTTTCATATCCCATGATCTGGCCAGTGCCAGAACAGAATCACGGGTAATACCGGGCAGGATACTGCCATTTAAAGCGGGGGTAATCAGTTCATCATCAATAACAAAGAAAATATTCATCGATCCGACTTCTTCGATGTTTTTTCTTGTAATTCCATCGAGCCACAGGACTTGGGTGTACCCTTCCTGATGGGCTTTGTCGCCGGCCAGAAGACTGGCCGCATAATTGCCGGCGGTTTTGGCTTCACCCATACCGCCGCGCACGGCCCGGACATGATCATCGGAAACCCAGATTTTGACCGGATCAAAGCCTTCGGGATAATAGGCACCCACGGGCGATAAAATGATAAAAAAGCGGTAGGTAAATGACGCCCGTACACCGAGATACGGATCCATGGCAATAATCGTGGGGCGAATGTAAAGGGATGTCTCCTCGGCCGAGGGAACCCATTTATTTTCAAGTGATACCAGCTGCTTTAGGGCGTCCAGTACCGCAGCTTCGTCGATTTCAGGAATACACAGCATCCGGCATGAACGGTTCATCCGTTTGAAATTGTCCCGGGGACGGAACAACTGGACCGCACCGCTGCCGGTACGATATGCCTTCAGCCCTTCGAAGACGGATTGCCCGTAGTGCAGAACCATGGTCGACGGATCCATCGAAATCGGCGCGAATGGTTCGATGCGGGGATGATGCCAGCCCTTGTCCGGGTTGTAATCCATATTAAACATATAGTCGGTGAAAATCGTACCAAATCCGAGCTTGGATTGGTCAGGTTGAGGTTTTAATTGATCGGCTTTGCGAATTTGAATGGGCATTTTTTCAGGTCCTCCGATAAGATATGGGTTACGAACGGGTGTTTTCAATCTCTTAGTGTTTTGTTTCAGGTTATCGTATCCGTTGGAAAAAAATCAAGCCCAAAATCTGCGATGAAACCAGATGCATTCGCACCTCAATCGAATTTTTTCAAAAGATCCGGGTACCCTGTTTTAAATTATATCAACTGATTTTTTTCCGGACTGCAGCGGAAACAAATTCACTGATGACGACAATACCAAACACGGCTATGAGGATCAGGGCCACGGATTGCCATTGGAATTGATTAATGGAAGAATAAAGCAGAATGTTGATACCGCCGGCTGCCGCCAGTCGCTCCAGAGCATTCAGGGCAATCGCAGGCAGGCGGCCATCGATAGTCAATGTATCGTCAATATCGGTCAGAACGAATTGGATATGCTTTTTTTCGGACTTGGGGAACTGGTCGAACGGTTTCATGGGAAAATATCCCTGTCAGGCCTGATCGGTCATTTTAAGGTTGAAGATGCTATTTATAACATGATTGATTCACTTTTGGAAAGTGGGCTGGCTATGCGGCTTTCCTGATATGCAGTCGCCCGATATACGATTTGGGGGTGATGCCATATTGACACCTCCGGTTCTTGTTGGTTATGGTGGCGGTCGTTTTATCATCATAAGAACACTGCGAACTGAAAAATTATCGAAGATAAGAGGATGCGCCATGACTCAATCGGAAAATTCGGGTCCGGATACTACCGGAATCGACCCGGTCCAGCTGAATAAAAAGAGCACGTTTACTTTTGAATGTCACAAAAGGGTAAAATGCTTTACCAGATGCTGCCGGGGAATCAATATCGTCCTGACCCCTTACGACATCATCCGCTTGAAAAATCGCATGCAGATTTCATCGAACGAGTTTTTAACGATCTACACCAAGCCGGAACTGCTGGAAAAGACCGATCTGCCGGTCGTCACCCTGAAATTACTTGATGACGAGCAGGAATCATGTCCTTTTGTTCGCGACGACGGATGCCTGGTCTATACCGACCGTCCATCTTCGTGCCGATATTATCCCCTGGGCGTCGCCTCGCTGAGCCACAAGGAGGGTGCCGACGATGGGTTTTACTTTTTTGTGCACGAACCGCACTGCCTGGGATTCGATGAAAAAAAACAGTGGACCGTCGAAAAATGGCGGCAGGACCAGGGTGTCGACATCCACGATGACATCAATGCCGCCTGGACCGATCTCATCGTGCACAAACGCTCGTTTCCTAAGAATGTCATGTTAACCGAAGAAGCCAAAAAGATGTTTTTTATGGCGAGCTATAATATCGATAAATTCAAAGATTTTGTCTTTAAAAGTACCTTCCTTGAGCGATACGACATAGATTCGGCAACGATAGAAGCCATTGAACAGGATGAAATTGAACTGCTCAGATTCGGGATGCGCTGGATTAAATTTTTATTATTTAAAGAGGGGGAATTCAAGTTAAAGCAGTGAGATTTCGATATTGCCGGTAAATGAAACCATTAGCGGGAAAAAGAGGGAATAACGTTATTTGTCTGGTTGTTCGAGACAGTTAAAATCGAGTTTTACTGGGCAATCGAAGCGTGGAACCTAAAAAATGGGAGATGGTGCCTTCCCGGCAGGTATCTCTAAATGGCGGAGGACCCGGATGAATCTGCCCAGAGGGAATTAAAAGAAGAAACCGGCCTGACCGGCGGCATCCACCGGTTACTGGTGATGGTGATAAAGGGGCACAGGGATATCTACGATACCACCTTGACGGTCGGATACGGGGTGTTATCATATACGGGAGAACTGATCACGGGCGACGATGCGGATGTGGCCCGTTTTACCATTTTGAAGGGATACTGCCGGTGGTTTTCCGCACTCACCGCCTGTTTTTTGAAATGGCTAAAAAATAAAAACAATGAGAAAAAAAGATACCCTTTTCAATCGGATCAAGGATAAATACAGAAAGCCCGTGACCCTCACCGGTCGTCACTATCAGATTGCCAAAAAAATGATGCTCGATACGACCGAGATAATGAACCGCCATGACATCGATTATTTCCTGGATGCGGGCACGCTTCTCGGCATGATCCGTGATGGAGACCTCATCCCCTGGGATCATGATATCGACATGTTGCTGCCCCTTTCCGAGGTAGATAAATTCAAATCGATTGTCCCCGCCCTTCAGGACAAAAACTGGCGGGTTAAAACCGATTATCCGATGCACCATGACGGCCCCTGCTGGAAAAAAGGCGCACAATGTAACTTCAGGATGTACAACAACCGATTTTATCATTTTGGTCGCGGTCGGATTAAGCTTGAGATTTACGTTCTATATCCGGATGGGGACCATTGCTGGTATCACGCCATGGGAAAAAACTGGAAACTACCCGCCGTGCATTTCAAGACGCATGCAATCCACATCTTTGATGGCCATGCGCTCCGGATTCCTGCCCGGGCGGAAGCCTATCTGGACTATATCTACGCAGACTGGAAAACCCCCACACCGGCGTTCAACCATCTTTCAGGGGACCACAGCATCTATAACACGGCCAATATCTGGAATGAGTAAGAACCGGTGTGGCTTTAGCGTACATTCCGCACCCCAAAGCAGATTATCCTGGCCAATTTAATTTTCTGTTGAATCAGGCACATGAACAGTATAATATACTGATATAACTACGATTTAAAAACATCTAGACATTTCAACAAGTTACTGATACAGTACCCCCAACATCAATTCTATACCGGTGGGGGACCAATGGAAAAACTCAACACCGAGCAGATGACATTCACCGATGCGAGGCATTTGCCCATCGTCAAGCAATATGCCAAACGCATCAACCTGGTAGAAACCATCAACCGGTTAGTCGACAGTCAAATGGATCTGTCTCCGGGTCTGGCCATTTTAGCCATGGTTCTCGATACCATTTCGGGCCGAACGCCCCTTTACCGGTGAACGGAATTCTTTGAGGAAAAGGATACCGAACTGTTACTGGGATCGGCCATCGAACCGGATCTTTTTTGTGATACAAACCTGGGCCGGGCAATGGA
>QNYZ01000084.1 GCA_003973265.1 Deltaproteobacteria bacterium
GGATAAAACGCCATGGCCGAGGGGATCAACTGAATCCCTTTTCGTTTCAAATATTTCAGATCCAGGGCCACCGGTTCTCCTTTTGTACACGACCAGGGATACCCTTTCTGACCATCCGGCCCGCCGGGGCCGGTCATCAGCGCAAAATTAACCGCGACCTGGTCGTCACGGACTTCCGGCACCACTTCATCAAGATTTCCATTGAGTGTCGCCGATATCAGCGCGCCCAGGTTCCTCAGCCTTCGGGCCACCGGCTGGGCCTCGGGTTCACCGGGACGAATGTTGATTTCACTGACCCGAATCCGCGTCGGGCGCATGTCGCTGTCGAGCGACACGAAACATCCCGGGTATAAGATACAGGGCCTGAGAATATTCTCTGTGCGCATGATTTCGATCAATGGGTCGGCAATGGTTTTCCTGGCCATCTCCATCAGCGCCGGGGTCTCCATGGGGTGAGGGGATACCGCCCCGGTCCCACCGGTAATGGGATTGTTTTTACCGGCCGGGCCTTCAAACCGTTCGGGATAATCCATGGCGGTGGGCAGGATCTGATAATGACCGTTTTGATCTGCTAAAATCGTAAAACTGATCTCAACGCCGGACATCAGCGATTCGATCAACAGCGGCCACGCCTTTTTTCGGGTAAACAACCGGCGATAACTGTCTTTGTAATCCGCCATCAGGGTATCGTATACCTGTTGAATCTCCCAGGCATTTGAAATAATCCGGGCCCCTTTTCCGCCGGCGCTGAACGGATATTTCAAAACCGCGCCGCCAAACCGGTCAATATATTCCAGGCAGGTACGCAAGGCCGCCGGGTAGTCCCGGGCATCGATCTCGCTCCATGCATCGGCCACCGGGATACCGGCCCTGTCACACAGGTGTTTGCATTTGATTTTATCTCCCTCAATAAACGCACCGGCCGCATCCAGCCCCAGCACCCGATCACCGAACCCGGCCGCCGCCAGCCGGTCGACCAGCCCATCAAACAGCAGCGCTTCGGGCATCGGTACGAGATAATCAATCCGGCCGCTTTTCAATGCGTCAATACCGGCGGCGGCATAATCATCGAATGCATTGCTCCGGGTGGGGACAAACGTCACCGGCCATTTCATCATCTCGACAAATGCCGGCATCGAGGGGGTTCCGCGCACCACTACCCCCTGGAAATCGTCTTCGTAGTTTTCGCTGGTTGCCGTAGAAACCACCAGCGCCCACAATAAGGTTCGGCCGTCGGTACCGGCAAAAGCAATTTTTTTCATATGTATCCCTGTTAAAAATGAATGATTCGATCCATGCCGAATTAGATACCAAAATTAAAAAGCCGGGGTCAATGGAATATTCGCTGCCATCGCATCCACAAATATTCGTATACTTGAAATTTATCATGGATATGTATTATATTGACGGCAATCATCGTTGAAAACAGCCGCTTTTCTAAAATGGACCTGATATGATAACTGGATTTGAAAAAATTGTGGAAGAACGAATCCAGCGTGCCCAGCGCGAGGGGGAATTTGAAAACCTTACGGGAAGCGGCCAGCCCCTCTGCCTGGAAGACGATCAGCACATTCCGGAAGATTTGCGTCTTTGCCATAAAATTCTGAAAAATGCCGACTGCCTGCCGCCCGCCCTTGAAATAAAAAAGGAAATCCGTCAAACAGAAGACCTGCTGGCCGGAATGAGAGATACCGCCGAAAAATATCGGGCGTTAAAAAAAATCAACCTGCTGATCATGAAATTAAATGCGTTCAACAACGGGCCCGTTGAGCTGGAAATACCCCAACGGTATGACCGGCAGATTCTGGACCGGTTGACCTGAAACCCTTTACGTTTCGTAAACGCTCCATGGAACCGGTTGCGAAAAAGGCCCGCAAGTTTATTTTGTTTAGTCGATATTAAAAGCGCCGTATGAAAAATCCGAAAACAAAAGACAACCAGGGACTCTTTAAAGGGGTTGCCACCGCCTATGTGATTCTTATCCTGCACGTGGTTTTGATTGCCGCCGTAGGGCTGCTGGTCGTTTTTTTTAGCGGCATTGTGAACCACATGCTGTTTATCTTTATCGGCGCTATCATTATTATTACTGCTTCCGGATACATCTTTTACCGGCGATTGAAACGGCAGGGCCAGCAACTGGGCGATACGCTGAATTCGCCGATTTTCAATGGCCGATCAGTGGAAGTCAACCTCCTGGGGGGCCTGGCGTCGTTTCGGCTGGGCGAAAGCGCGTCACCCCCACTGATTGAAAACAACCGGGTGGATGTCCATCAGATCGAGCCGCCCAGGCAATTGGAGGATCCGGAGACGATACGGATTCGAAAATTGTCCGAACTGGCGAAGTTGTACGAAAGTGAAATGATTTCGACAGAAGAGTTTAATACGTTAAAAAGCCGGATTATGAACGCGTAGCCTTATATGTCGGCAACGCATGAATCATAATAATGGAGCACCAGCATGAATAAAAAAACCATTGCCCTCCTGTCGGGAGGGATTTCGCCTGAACGAAACGTCTCCTTGAACAGCGGCTCCCAGGTTTACGATGCCCTCGATAAAGATAAATATGACGTGGTCCGATACGACCCTAAAACAGATCTCGCCCGGCTGGCCGCCGATGCAGCCGGTATCGATGCCGCGCTGATCATTCTGCATGGTCCCTATGGCGAAGACGGAACCATCCAGGGCATGCTCGACCTGCTGCAGATTCCGTATCAGGGAACGGGGGTTCTGGGAAGCGCCGTGGCCATGGACAAAGTCGTGGCCAAGCAGCTTTACGAAAAGGCCGGATTGCCCACGCCCCCGTACGTGGTATTAAACCGGGGCGACCACGCCGCCCCATCGGATATTGTCCGGCGGCTGGGCCTGCCGGTGGTGGTCAAACCGGCCCGGGACGGGTCAAGCATCGGGATGACCATCGTTCGCAGAGAAAATGCCATTGAGGCTGCGCTGGAAAAAGCGTTTTTACAAGGGCCTGTCGCTCTCGCGGAAGCCTTTATCGAGGGCGTAGAGATCACCGGTGGTGTTCTGGGAAATGATGACCTGGAAGCCCTGCCCCTGATCGAAATCGTGCCGGACAAATCCCGGGATTTTTTTGACTACGAAGCCAAATACCAGGCCGGCATGACCGAAGAGATCTGCCCGGCGCGTATCGATGCCGTGTTGACCGAAAAGGCGCAGCACCAGGCCATTATGGCCCACCAGGCGTTGTTTTGCAGGGGGTACAGCCGGACCGACATGATCTTTTCCGGTCAAACGTTTTACGTGCTGGAAACCAATACGATCCCCGGCATGACGGCCACCAGCCTCTTTCCCCAGGCGGCGGCCAAAGCCGGCTATTCCTTCGGACAATTGATGGATCGCCTCATCGATCTGACCCTCGCCGATCATCGGCTCAAAACACGGGAGAAGCCGGCATCCGGCTGAATTTCAGGATATCCGTTTCAAAAAAAGATTCGCATCACCGGAAGATACGAAAGGAAAACAGGTAATGACCGATCAACATTTTCCAGCATCAAAAACCACGCCCATGGTGGGAATTATCATGGGAAGCGATTCAGACCTCTCTGTCATGCAGGCCGCGGCAGACGCCCTGAAATCCTTCGGCATCCCCTGTGAAATGACGGTGGCCTCCGCGCATCGCAGCCCGGCCCGGGCCGCCGATTATGCGGCCACGGCACGGGAACGCGGCCTGAAAACCATCATTGCCGGGGCCGGACATGCCGCGCACCTGGCCGGTGTCCTGGCGGCGCATACTACCTTGCCGGTCATCGGCGTCCCCATTGATTCTTCCTGCCTCAAAGGGTGGGACGCCCTGCTGGCCACCGTCCAGATGCCGCCGGGCATTCCGGTGGCCACCATGGCGATCGGAAAATCCGGGGCCCGCAACGCCGGCATCTTCGCCGCCCAGATGATTGCCCTGGCCGATCCCGATCTGTCTCGGAAACTGGACGATTTTAAGGATAAGATGGCCGAGCAGGTCGCAGAAAAGGCACGAAAAATCGAAAATGCCCAGTGAGATTCACCGAATCGATCCGGATCACCCGGACCCGGTTCTGATTGAACGGGCCGTCCGGGTGATGCAGGCCGGCGGCATCATCGTTTTTCCGACCACCGGGCTATACGGCCTGGGGGTCGATGCCACCAACCGTACCGCGGTAGACCGGGTCTTTGCATTGAAATCCCGCGCCGATACCAAACCGATCCTCGTCCTGATTCAAAGCACCGATCAGCTTGACCGCTGGGTCACCGAAATCCCGCCAACCGCTGAAAAGCTTATCAACCGTTACTGGCCGGGTGGTATGACACTGGTATTTTCCGCCCGGCCCTGTCTGCCTGCCCGCATCACTGCCGGAACCGGGAAAATCGGAATCCGGGTCCCGGCCCATCCCGTGGCCCGGGGCCTGGTTGCCTCGGCCGACTTTCCCATAACGGCAACCAGTGCCAACCTGGCCGGTCAGCCGGGGTGCGCCACCATGAACACCATCGCCCCGGAACTTGCTGCAAATACCGACCTTGTACTTGATGCCGGCCGGTTGCAGGGAGGCCTCGGATCAACAGTGATTGACGTAACAATCGATCCGCCGGAAATCCTCAGACCCGGGGCCGTAACCGTTGAAACAATTTTTTTTCAATCTGCCCCCGGCTATACCGTTGACAAAACCCGGTGATTCACCTATATATCCGCATCAAACATCGCCGGAGTGGTGAAATTGGTAGACGCAGAGGACTCAAAATCCTCCGGGCCCTGTGCCCTTGAGAGTTCAAGTCTCTCCTCCGGCACCACCTGTAAAATAAGGGACTTGACCGGAAACGGCTGGTCCCTTTTTCTCGGCGTATACGCGGCCTGATATTTTTGGTTTTGATGATTTCGGATGGACGTTCTGATGATGAGCCACAACCATGCACCGACCATGAGCCAGAAGATTTTCAGCTCCGGTCTGAATACGCAGACAATATCCGTCTACCTGCTATGTTGCGGCCTGGCTGACGCGGGTGATCTGATTTCTGAAAAAAATTTAAAACAGATCTGGAATGGTACCCCAAAAGCGCTTTGGGAGGGATTAAACCGGCTGAAGGCATGCCGGATTATTCGTCAGATCAATGCCGCTGACACAACCGGCACCGTATTCAGGATAGCCCCCGACACCCAATGGCATAAAGTCTAAGACGAACGCCGCTTCTTAATTTCCGCTGCGGTCTCGGCCCGAATCCGGTCGTCGGCCGCATCCGCCGCCATGCCCGGACAACTGCCCGCCATGATGCGCCAGTTATCGGTATCGATCAGCACGCTGTCGATATAAGGCCAGGCTTTACACATACGCGGTTTTACCGGGTGGATGGTGCAGACTTTATCCCAGAAGATACAATACCCGTCCGGCCCCTGGGCCAGGATGGGACGCCCCCCGGAAAAAGCACAAAATCCGGCCACAAATTCGTCCGGCGAAATATGAAGATATGCGCTCAGGAGCCGGATGTCCTGTCCGGTCACATACGTCCCACCGTATCCCTTACAGCAATCACCGCATTGGGTGCATTGAAATATCGGTTTCATTTTCACATACCATGACGGCTCTGCATGGCCTTTCCCAGGGTAACCTGGTCAATATATTTCAAGTCTCCGCCCATCGGCACACCGGAAGCAATCCGGGTAATTTTAACCGGGTAGCGGCTAAGCCGCTGGGCAAGAAACGACGCGGTTGATTCTCCTTCCGTGCTTGTTCCCGTGGCCAGCACGATCTCCCGGATCTCTTCTTGTGAAATACGGGCCTCAAGTTCCCTGATCCGAAGCGCGTCGGGCCCGATTCCATCAACGGGGGACAGGGCCCCCTGGAGAATGTGATACAATCCGTTCCACACACCGGACTTTTCTATCGATACCATATCGGCCGGCTGCTCGACCACGCAAACCATGGTCCGGTCCCGGCCCGGATCGCTGCAGAGCCGACACAACTCCCCATCGCTCAGGGAATAACAGAGCCGGCAGAGGCGGGTCTTTTCTTTGACGTCAAGAATCCGGCGGGCCAGTTTTTCCACCTCCGGACGCGGTGTCCTCAGGATATGCATGGCCAGCCGCTCGGCTGTTTTGGTGCCGATTCCCGGTAATCGGGAAAAGCTCCGGATGAGCTGTCGAAGGGATGCAGGATAATGGGACATCGGTTATTCCTATGTCAGTCCGGGGATATTCAACCCCCCGGTTAATTTGCCCATTTCGCTGTTAACCATTTCCTGGGCCCGCGAGAGCGCATCATTTACGGCCGCCATCACCAGGTCCTGAAGCATCTCCACATCTTCCGGATCGACCACTTCCCGGTCAATAGCGATTGAAACGAGCTGTTGGCGGCCATTGGCGACAACCTTGACCATCCCCCCCCCCGCGCTGGCCTCAACGGTCTTTCCGGCCAGCTCCTCCTGCATCTTCATCATTTTGCCCTGCAGTTTCTGCGCCTGCTTGAGCATGTTGCCCATGCCTTTCATTGATCTTCCTCCTGTTTGATATTTACCTTTTCCACGCGGCCCTCAAATACTTCCAGTGCATCGACCACTCCCGGATGTGTCAGGGCCTTTTTTTTTAGTTCGTCATTTTTCTTTTTCTCAGCCTGCCGGTCCCGGCGGGGATCAACATTCCCCTTGATGGTCACCCGCATGGGCCGGTGAAAATGGTCGGTCAGCCATTGTTCAAGACGGGTCATATTTTTTTTGCGGCGAACCATATTCAAGTTGAATTCGCCGCCGCTGACCTCAATTTCCACCCGGTCTTCGCCTTTTAGAATCAACCGGCTGTCAACCAGGTTCGCCGCCAGAGCCGGAGATGCCTCGCTTACCTGCCGGCAGATCTGCGCCCAGATGGTATCCGGATCGTTGGTCGTCTGGGCCGAATCTTGCTGATGCATCTCTTTTTGGCCCGGATCTTCCGGATCGGCCGGAACAAGGGGGGGCGGCGGTGCCGGACTTGATGAAGAAACCGGCGGCGGGCGAGGTATGTCTGCCGGCGCTTTATCCGGAATGCCGCTGTCCGAAATAGAAACCGGTGACCGATCAAAGGCTGCCTTGAGGTCATCCAGTTTCTCGATGAGTGTATCAATGGACAATACCGGCTTCATGCCGCCAAGTTTTATCAGCACCATCTCCATGGCCATCCGGGGATGAGAAGACAGGCGAACCGTCACCTCGTCCCGGTATAATTTTTCAAAAATCCAGGCCAGGTGCGCGGCCGGCACCTTTTCGGCCTGACCGGCCAGGGCATCAATCTCAGCTTTGGACAGATTGATCAGCTTTTCGGGTGTCCTGGCCACCTTTACCACCATGAGATCCCGTAAATAGGCCAGCAGGTCATTGTACACCCGAAGCAGATCCTGTCCATGTGTATAAATTTCACCTGTCTTCAACAGCATCCGCCGGATATCGCCTGAAATCAAAGCCTCACCGAGATCAACGATGGCCGCCCGGTCCACGCTTCCCAGAATACTCAGTACAAATTCATGTTCCACGGCGCCGTCTGATCCGGCCATCACCTGATCGAGCAGGCTCAGGGCATCGCGCATGCTTCCATCCGCCTGCTGGGCAATGAGGGACAGGCTCTCCGGCTGGACTTCGATTTTTTCTTTTTCACATAAGGATTCCAGATGACTCACGATGGAACCGTGATCGATCCGGCGCATGTCGTGTCGCTGGCAGCGCGATAAAATCGTGATGGGGATTTTATGTATTTCGGTCGTGGCAAACAGGAAAATAACGTGGGAAGGAGGTTCCTCCAGGGTTTTTAACAACGCGTTGAAGGCGGACAGGCTGAGCATATGGACTTCGTCAATAATGTATATCTTATACCGGCTTTCACTGGGCATAAAAACGATATTATCCCGCAATTGACGGATCTGATCCACGCTGTTATTGGAAGCGCCGTCAATTTCGAATACATCCGCCGAACTGTCCGCCGTAATCCCAAGGCAGGAGCGGCATTTGTTGCACGGCCGGGCCGTCGGCCCCTTTTCGCAATTCATCGCTTTGGCCAGAATACGGGCCACCGTCGTTTTGCCCGTTCCCCGAGGGCCGGCAAAAAGAATTGCATGAGCCACGCGGTCAGCGGAAATGGAATGCATCAGGGTCTGGGTAACATGTTCCTGACCTACCACCGCCTCAAAGGTTTGGGGACGGTATTTTCGAGCCAGAACGAGATAGGACACTACGCGGATTTCCTTTAAGGCATAACGGACAGGGGGTTATAGTAAATGACGTACAACAACCGGTGACGGGCGTACATCTGGTAAATTGAGGTAATACTTCCAGGCGCCAAACCGAGACAGCACCGGCAATACCAGGCTGAAAATGGAATACTATAATGGCGGAGAGAGAGGGATTCGAACCCTCGGTACTGCTTTAAACAGCACACACGATTTCCAGTCGTGCTCCTTCAGCCAGCTCGGACATCTCTCCATTCGTATTTCTATCCTCCGTCGCCGGGTAAATGGCGAAGCGGAAGACCATCATATCTGCCTTTCATTCACCTGTACTTTTTTTAAACCGATAATGGTCGCCTTTTTAAAAAGTATCGTAAAAAATTATTTTGCCCCGCTTTTCAGACCGGCTTCTTTCTGCTGTGAGGCTTTATTATATTTTACGGAATGAGATATCAAGGTTTTATTCACTATTTTTAATTCATTTTGTCCCCAGGTGAGGATGGGCCGTGGCAATTTTAGTAAAGCCCAAAGAGATTAGCCATGGATATTAATTGGAAATCCGGTAATATGGCTTTTTTGGCCAATACCACCCATTAAATCAACCGGAAATCAACCGGATTAATTGAGAAAAATTTTCTTGCGCATGATGATGACCAGGCCCCGCCCGAATTTTTTTGCCACATATATAAAAACCGTCACGGACGTTAACGCCCTGACGGCCGATGAATATGAAATGGGAGCGGTGTCCAGAATCGGCCGTCAAAAGAGAGTAAATTCGATATAGAGCTTCCACCGGTACGATACATGAAGGGCCTTTGGGACCAGGCAATCTATTACACGTTACCCAACTGGCAAAAACGGGTTGTTTTCGGCCGCCCGGCTAGCATCCGGGCCGGCGCCGCCTTCTCTATCCGGGTCGAAGACAGGCCACGGTCAAAACGAAAAATATGCTGCGCAGCAGAATGATATCCCTAAAAAATGCCCACTTGCCGATTCAAATTTTAATGCGTATTATAAATAATTGAGTTTCTTGCCTATACCATAGGGACATGAAACACAAATCGTCGTAATCATCTCATGGTGGTACTTGCATGTTTTTGAAAAACCTGTTTCGGCACTGGACATATCAGGTTTTTTCCCCGGACACCGTTCTTCGGGAAAAATACGAGGCGTTTAAATCACTGTTGGCTCACGATAAGGCGGCCCATGAAGTCATGGCCGAGCTGGAAGAGATTTACTATAATCAGGAACGGGTCGATTTTCAGAAGATTACGCAAAAGTATGACTGCCTGTCCGAAAATGTCCTGGGTATTGTTGAGAATCTGGCGAAAATGTGCCCGTCACGTTATCTGGATCTAGCTGCCTATTACAAAAAATTTGATTCTTATATCAAGTTTATGCTGGCACCGCCGGAAAAAAATGTTTCACCGCCCTATACCCTTGCATTAGCCCGTATTCCGGATGATGGCCAGGCGATGGTGGGCGGCAAGGCCTTTAACCTGTCGACGGTGGCCGGCCGGCTGGGGCTTTCCGTTCCGGCCGGATTTGCCATCACCACCCATGCGTACAATTATTTCATCGAATTTAACCAGTTAAGGCCCCGCATTGATAAGGCGCTGGCTGGCCTGGATATTAACTCGGCCGATTCACTGGACGTAACTTCCCGTCAAATTATGGACTGGATCATGGCAGCGGCCATCCCCCCTGAGGTTGAAGCGGCCATGGCGACGGCGCATCAGGCCTGTAAGTGGCATCGCGGGGGCGATTTGCGCCTGGCCGTGCGCAGCAGCGCGGTGGCCGAAGATGGACGCTCGTCGTTTGCCGGCCAATATCACACGGCGCTTAACGTTTCCAGCGCCGGCATCTCACGGGCCTATCTGAAAGTCGTTGCCGGCAAATACGCGCCCCGGGCGTTGTATTATCGGATCAACTACGGCTTGTCCGACGTGGAAACCCCCATGGCCGTGCTGGTCCTGGAAATGATCGATGCCAGCACCAGCGGGGTTATGTATACGAAAAAGCCGGATGATCCTGAATCAGACAGCCTGGATATCCATGCTGTCTGGGGCCTGGGAGAACTGTTGGTGAGCGGGGAGGCCGCGCCAGATATTATCCGTGTTGCCCGAACCGGTCCATCCGGGATTCCGGCCAGTATCCTGGACCAGCGGATTCGCGAAAAAAATTACCGGATGAAATTTTCGCCGGCGGGCGGCACCGTGCGGGTCCCTGTCCCGGACGAATATAAAAGCGTTCCCTGCCTGGATACGAAAGCAGCCTTAACCCTGGCAAAATGGGGGATGCAGCTTGAATCTTATTACCGCGAGACCCAGGACGTTGAATGGTGCCGGGATCACCACGGTCGCCTTTTTATTCTTCAGACCCGGCCGCTGAGAATTGAGACGGCCGTCCAGGCACCGCAGGAGTGCTATTTTGATGATATTGAAAAAACATTGCTGCTGTCCGGCGGCGAGAAAGCCGCGTCGGGGATCGGCGCCGGCCCGGTGGTGGTGATCCGTGACGATTCAGACCTCAATAATCTTCTTGCCGGATCGGTTTTAGTGGCCCAGAATGCTTTACCGCATTATGTGCGGGTATTAGACCGGGTCCATGCCGTGGTAACCGACACGGGCAGCGTGGCCGGACATTTTGCGTCGGTGGCCCGGGAGTTCGGCGTCCCGATGCTGGTCAATACCGGAGTGGCCACCCGGCGGCTTATCCCCGGACAGACGGTGACCGTTTACGCGGATGAAAAAACCGTTTATGAAGGCATTGTACATCCAATGGTGGAAAGCCCCTGCGCGCGGCAGGATCTTCTCATCGACAGCCCCTTCATGCGGAAAATGGAATACATTATGAGCTTTATATCACCGCTTCTCATGACAAATCCCGATGACAAGAATTTCAGGCCGGATGGATGTCGCTCGATGCACGATATTATCCGGTTTTCACATGAGAAGGCGGTGGCGGAGATGTTCTCCATGGGAGATCGCCGAATTACACGCAAACAGGGCGCCTTAAAACTGATTACCACCATCCCCATGCAGGTCTATCTGCTCGATGTGGGCGGGGGGCTGTCCGACGAGAAAGCGCATTCAAAAACAGTCGGCATCGAGGATGTCAGGAACATTCCCCTGAAAGCCGTCTGGCGGGGACTCAACCACCCAGAAATTCAATGGTCGGATTTTGGCCATTTCGACTGGGCGGAATACGATAAAATCGTCATGAGCGGGGGGATTATCAGTGCGGATTCGGCCCTTTTGTCCAGCTATGCCGTGGTGTCTGACGATTATCTGAATCTGGCGTTGAAATTTGGATACCACTTCGTCATTCTTGATGCCACCTGCGCTGACCAGTCGGGTGAAAACTACGCCCTGTTCCGTTTCACCGGTGGCGGTGCCGATTATGAGGGGCGCTCCCTGAGGGCCGCGTTTTTACGTAAGGTCCTTTCCCGGATCGGCTACCATGTTGAGGAAAAGAAGAGCGATCTGGTCAATGCCCGGCTGAATGGCGATGACCGGGCGACCATGGAGGAAAAACTCGATCTCACCGGCCGCCTCCTGGGCGCAACCCGCCTAATGGATATGTATCTCAAGGAGGCATCTCAAATTGACGGGTTTGTATCTGATTTCATGGCGGGGCGCTACCATTTTGCAACGATCGAAGATGATGAAAAAAGCCATGCCTGATTATGAACTCACCTGGATAACCAGAGATCTGGCCGCGGGATACGCCCCCATGTCCTACGATGCGCTGGATTTTATCCGCGGCCAGGGGATCAACGCCATCGTCAATCTCTGCGGTGAATATTGCGATCTACATGAAATCGAAGAGAAATCCGGATTTGAGGTCTACTATTTACCCATTCCGGATGAGTGTGCACCGGATATGGCGGAGATGGAAAAAGCCCTGGCCTGGATGGATGAGGCCATCTACCTGGGGAAAAAAGTACTGGTTCACTGTCGCTTCGGCGTGGGACGGACCGGCACTTTTATAACGTCTTACCTGATCCGCCGGGGACTGGGACTGAAGGTGGCCGCCAAAAAACTGGCAAAGACGCGCGCCCGGCCGGCCACATATCGCCAGTTGAAGCTGTTGAAAAAATACGGGAAGGCGTGTGGGGTCCTGAGTATCAGAAAGCCGTCGCTGGAATCAAAAAATGTCGTTGATCTGAGTGGTTTTTTTAATGCGTACGAACGACTCAGGGAAAAAACAGACGCGGATATCAGTTCGGGGGAAAACGCCGGTACGGCCCGGACCGGGTGCGGGAAAAAAAACAATGCCTGTTGTTACGGCTACTTTGAACTGCCCCTGATCGAGGTGGTTTACCTGTTTAATATGATGAACCGAACGTTAACGCACGACACCCGGCAGGCGGTTATCCACGAAGCCGGCAAGGTACGAAAAAAAATACGCCGGCTGCAAAATCAGATTGATCTTCCAGGAGCGCCTCCTGAAGAAATACAATCCGCGTTTATGAAGGCATATTCGAGGCAAAAAATTCTCTGCCCGTTGAATGTCGATTCAAAATGCCTCTTTTTTGAATATCGTCCGATTCGCTGCCGCTGTGACGGCGTAAGCGGTGAAATTATCGATTCCCTGACGATTGAAAAATCCCTGGATACATTGTCGCGACATGTTTTTAAATCATTTTCAGGAGTTGTCCAGGAAGGAGAACGCCTGACTTTTTCCATGGCGGATACGATTTCAGGACGATTTGTACAGGATTATTTCTACTACCTTGCCGCTTTATGACCCATCAGCCCGGCAACCTTGTCTATCAGCTCTTCGCCGTCGATGGGTTTAACGCAATAGTCGTCGGCCCCCAGTTGTAATGATTCGTGGGCGGTTTCCAGGGTTGGATATCCGGTCAACATAATGGTTTTCAGGGTCGGAGTGATTTTTTTCAGCTCGGCCAGCACCTCGATGCCACTCATTTTTTTCAGTTTAATATCCAAAATGGCCAGATCGATCTCTTCCCGGCGTGCATGGCCCAGGGCGTCTTCTTCTTCCGTAAAAGCGGATACCTCGTGTCCTTTTCTTTCCAGAATACGCTTAATCAGCTGGACGGCATCCAATACATCGTCCAGCGCCAGAATTCTTGCCATTTGTTTTCTCCAGAATGGTTATACGTCACCTGACCGGAATCATCCCCAGACGCCGGGGTGGACGCGTACAGGTTAGACGTGTAATCGTTCAGGGACGGAAAACCGGCTGCTTTTCTGTCCACCAGAAATCATTGTCGTCGACCGGATCAAAATATTTTATCCGGTCGTTAATCTCGATTTTCGGTGCCAGCCGGGTTTCATCACGCCCGCAGCGCATCAACCGGTCCGTGGCCATAATCCAGCCCATAATAAGCCCATGCCTGGCAATGGCCTGCCTGGCAAATTCGGAACAGGACGGATACATGGGGCATTCCCCCCTGCGGACGCCTTGAAGGTGATTGAGCGGTCCCCGGTAAAACCCGAGAACAGCCGAAGACGATCTTCCCGAGTTCTCCGGGGTTTTCAGGTTTTCCACCGGAAGGATGGTGCAACCCGTCAGAAAGAATAATGCCGCCAGGGCGGCCCATGTTGCCGCGGTATTCAGGCAAAACCGGTATCTGGGTGTTGGCATCCGGGTTCCCTTCTCAGATCCTGTCAATTTCTTAATGGTACCATAACCGTTTCACGATTGCTACCGGTGGCGTTGCAAAACAAAAATGGGCCCCATACGGCTTAATCACCCGGTGTGCCGCAGGCAGGGCCGATATCCGGAAGAACCGGCACGGGATGGCGGTTCAGGATCTGTTTTGAACAGGGCCATCACATTTCGATGAAGGAATCGGCGAAATTATTGACAAAAAGCCAGAAATATCGTAACAACGCCGGAAGATTGCCAAGGTTCATCGTCGGGAATTAAAAAAATAATTGGCGGGACAGATACGGCCAACAATAATCCTGATAACGCCAACTCAATAAACCCACGCTTTCGCAAACAAGGGAGAAAAAGATGGCTACGAAAGAAGAGCTGCAGGAAAAAGAAGAAGAGTGTGAATCTACTGAAGAATACGTTAACCTGGCGAAAGAGGTCATCCAGGACCTGGACGACAGGGATTGGGCAAAAGAACTGATGGAAGAAGCGGTTGACTGGGCCGAGACCACGGACGATTTCGTGATGCTGGCCAAAGGGGCCACGGACGTTCTCAAGGATCCGGACCAGGCCAGGCAGTATATCGTGCAGGGCAAGGATTACTGCATGAACGTGGCGGAATTTACCAGTCTGGCCAAGAGCGCCGCGGATATGGGTGACACCGAAGCGGCCGGCGAGATTTATACTGCCGCCCAGGGGAAATGTGTCAAGATCGACGACTTTTTTGCCGTGGCTGCCCAGGTTAAGAGCGTTCTCAATGATTCGAAACTGGCCGGGGAAATTGTTGATAAAGCCCGTGGAAAATGTACAAAAGCGGCCGATTTTGCCTCTTTTGCCCAACGATTAAAGGAAGACCTGGGCGATGACAAAGGGGCCGCCGAGGTCTTTACCCAGGCGGTGGATACGTGCAAAACCGCCGATGACTACAGCCATCTGGCCAAAGGGGTGATCGACACCCTGGGAGATAAAGATACCGCCCGAAACATATTTCAAAAGGCCGAGGAAAACGTTGAATCCGGCCTGGATCTTGCCAGGCTGGCCGAGGGGGCCGTCGAGATTTTTGGTGATAAAGATCTGGCCGGAACCATGTATCGCAAGGCCATTGCCGGTACCGAAAAAGGCAGCGACCTGATGAAACTGGCGGCGTCGGTCATGAACGGGTTAAAAGACCGTGACCTGGCCCTGGAAGTGTACAAGGCCGCCGAGGCGCCACTGAGCACCTTTAAAGAATTTACGAATCTGGCCGAATCGGTTTTGACCGACACCGGAGACAAGGCCTATGCGGCTCAGGTGTACGAAAAAGCAGCCGGAGTCAGCACGGATGCCGGGGAAATCGTTACCGTGGCCGCCGCCCTGGCCGATAAAATCGGTGACAGCGCGGCAGTCCAGAAATCGTTGCGGAAAGCGGAACAGGCGGTAAAAACCCCGGCTGATTTTAAAAAAGTGGCCGAAACCGTACTTAAATATGCCGATGATAAAGCCTGGAAAGATGAGATCAAGCTCCAGCTGGAAAAACGTGAGGCGCACCCGGATCAATACGTGGATTTTGCCAAACGGGAACAGGAATACGTTACCAGCACCTCCATGGGCAACCTTGCCCATGAGGTCATGGTCACGACCGGCGATACCCCTTATACCCGCAAATTGTACCGGAAAGCTGAATCGATGTGCAATTATTTTGAGGATTATCTGGCACTGCCCCAGAAAATCAACGCCGACCTCAAAGATGACACCTGGGTACGCAATATTTATACAAAGCAGCTTGAAAACAACGTTGACGATTACAGGGCCAGAGCACTGGCAGACGGAATCATGACCGAGTTGAAAGATGAATCCTGGGCCAGGCAGATCTTTCAGAGCTGGGAGGGCCGCTGTCAGAAAAATACCGATTATATTAAGCTGGCCGCCGTCGTCAAAGAGAGCCTTGGCGACAAAGAGTGGGCGAGGAAACTGCTCGACAAAGCCGGGAAAACCGGGGAAGGCGCGGCGGGCGCCATCGGGCTGGCGGCCGCGGCCAATGATATCCTTCAGGATTCCGACTGGACAAAATCATTGTTTAATCAGGTGGGAGAGAAATGCACGGGGCGGTATGATTTTGAGCGGTTGTTTGCGTCCGTGGAGGAAAAAACGGGGGATCGGGATCTGCTCCGGCAGGCCCATGAAAAAGCCGCCGATAAATTAACATCGAGTAAGGACCTGGGCTACCTGGCCGAAAGCGTCCTGCGGCGATTCAAGGATACTGACTGGGCGCGCAGAATTTATGAAAAAGCCTTTGCCGCGGATGATGTCGGATCTTCCTGGAATCGATTGGCAACCAGCGTGGCGGATAAGCTCGGCGACGGTCAATGGGCAGGGAAAATACGCCAGAAATTTGCGTCGCTGTAAAGCGCGTGCAGCCATGAAACGCTTTGTCGGGCCGGCCCTGCCACATTTTTCCCCCCAGTCAATCTCATCGACTTTCATGTTAAGGGATCCGCTATGACCATTTCCAGTCTTGAACGCGCTCTCAATATTATTCGGGATGGACGGATGGTTATCCTTGTGGATGATCCCGACTTTGAAAACGAGAGCTCCCTGATGATGGCCGCCGAAAAGATCACCCCGGAAGCCGTCGCATTCATGGCCACACAGGCAAGAGGACTGGTCTGTCTTCCCATGGCGGGAAAAATGATTGATGCCCTCGGGCTGCCGCTGATGGTGAAAAAAAACACGTCTCACTGGAAAACGGATTTTACAATCTCCATTGAAGCCCGGCACGGGGTGACCACCGGTATTTCAGCCGCCGATCGTGCCCAGACCATTCAAACAGCCGTGGCAGACGGCGCATCTCCTTCGGATGTGGTGCGGCCCGGACACGTTTTTCCGTTGCGGGCCCGAAAGGGAGGCGTGATGTTCAGGGCCGGTGCCACCGAAGGGGCCGTGGATCTGGCCAGGCTGGCCGGATTTAAACCGGCGGCGGTGATCTGTAAGATCATGGATGAGGACGGCAACATGGCCCGGGGAGCCGCCCTTGAAAAGTTCAGCCGGACCCATGGCATTGAAGTGGTGACAATTTCCGAGTTGATTGCGTACCGGATGCGAACCGAATCCTTTGTTCATCGGATGGTGGAAGCGATGCTGCCCACGCATTATGGCGGAACGTTTAAAGTGATTGTTTATACAAACGATATCGATTCGTTCCAGCATATTGCCCTGGTGAAAGAACCCATCGATCCGGACAAACCCACCCTGGTCCGGGTCCATTCGGAGTGTTTTACCGGTGACCTGCTCGGTTCACTTCGCTGTGACTGCGGCCCCCAGATGCAACGCGCCATGGAGATGATGCAAAAAGCCGGATCCGGAGTGCTTCTCTATATTCGCCAGGAGGGCCGGGGCATCGGACTGATCAACAAACTCAAGGCCTACAACCTGCAGGACCAGGGGCTGGATACGGTGGAAGCCAATGAACAACTCGGATTCAAAGCCGATTTAAGGGATTATGGCATCGGCGCCCAGGTACTGGTCGATCTGGGTGTTCAGAAAATGCGGCTGATTACCAACAATCCCAAGAAGATAGTGGGGTTAACGGGGTACGGGCTGGAGGTCACCGAGCAGGTTCCCATTGAAATCGAACCCAATGAATACAACCGGTACTATCTGGAATGTAAAAAACTGAAGATGGGCCACATGATCCATCTGGATGAAGAGTGCTGAATCGATCTACCCGTTTGCGGCATCCGCTGCCCGATCATCCGGCCGATCGACAGGCCAACCGGCTGACCCATTCGCCGGCTGGCTGGCCGACTGACTTGCAGGAATCATCGTGACCCGTCGCCGCCTTCAATTATCCCCCTTTTTTTACCCCATCCTCTACTTTGGCCTGGTAATCGCGGTGGGAATGGTACTTCTGCACAGTCCTGCCAGCCTTGCCAAAGCCCCTGTTTCCTGGCTCGATGCCCTGTTTACGGCCACGTCGGCGACTTGCGTAACCGGCCTCATCGTCGTGGATACCGGCACGGTTTTTACCGGTTTCGGCCAAACGGTTATCGTCATCCTTATCCAGTTGGGCGGTCTGGGTATTATGACAGTTACCGGTTTGATCTTTTATCTGTGGCGCCGACGTGTATCCCTGACCGATCGTGTGGCCGTGGGGGACAGCCTGCTGCATGACGCCAGTTTTAACCTCGGTCGATTTCTGGCCCAGATTGTTATCTGGTCGCTAAGTATCGAAATGGCCGGTGCAATCCTGATATATTTCCTGTCCCCGGATTATTTTCCGCCGCTGATAGCCTTATTCCATTCAGTTTCAGCTTTTTGTAATGCCGGGTTTTCCACTTATCGTGACAGTCTGACGATGTGGCAGGATAATTTGTTTTTGAACCTGACATTTATCATGCTGATCATTCTCGGCGGCATCGGTTTTGCCGTTATCGTGGAATTAAAACTATGGGCCGTGACCCGGATGCCGTTTGCTGAAAAAGATACCCGGGCCCACCGGCTGAGCTGGTATGCCACGGTGATCCTGAAAACCACGATTTTCCTGATTGTCGGCGGAACGATTGCCATCTTTCTCGCCGAAATTATCAATCCCCACTTCCGGCAGGCCCCGGGTACCACCCTGCTTGCCGCTCTCTTTCAATCCGTCAGCTGCCGTACTGCGGGCTTCAATACGATTGATATCGACCAACTGACCAATGTATCCCTGCTGGTGATGATTTTGCTCATGTTCATCGGTGCGGCGCCGGGGTCGTGTGCCGGCGGAATCAAGGTGACGACCGCCCGTACATTGCTGGCCTTTGTCTGGGCCCAAATGCGGGGCAGTGGTCAGCAGGTCGAAATCGGCCGATTGGCCGTTGACCGCCCGACCATCAACAAGGCTCTGACGCTGGTTATTTTTGCCGGTGTGATTATCATCGTCAGTGTGCTCATATTAAATATTACCGAAAGTGGCGGTGTCCCGCATCCGCAAACACGGGAAATCAGCCTGGATATTCTATTTGAAGTGGTTTCGGCCTTTGGCACGGTGGGATTGAGTACCGGATTGACACCGCACCTGAGCGCGGCCGGTAAATGCGTCATCATCATGCTGATGTTTATTGGCCGTCTGGGTCCGATCCTCTTTTTATCCGCGCTCCAGAGCTACCAGAAAGAAAACCTGTATCAGAAACCTGAAGAGAGCCTGTTGATCGGTTAAAGAGACGGAAAAATAGAATAAATGCAGGTGTTGCTTTCACCCCCTCATGAAAGGGGACCCAGCGCAAAACCGATTTATGTACGGGTAGCGCCACCGCGCGCAATCGTAATTTTCCTCACCGGATCATTAGAATCTTTCCGGATTCCCCCACCCGGAAGGGGAAGCTATCCCAATACTAAATAACGGCAATCAGAACGGTGAGGGTGATCACACTGGCTATGGTGGAAAAGAGCACCGCCGACGTTACAAAATCGGGTAGAAGGTCATATTCGATGGCGATAATACTGGTCAACACAGCAGCAGGCATGCCGGATTGAATGACGGCGGTTGCCCTCTCGATACCCGACATGCCCAATACAGCGGCAAGGCCCGCAGCCAGTAATGGCCCTCCCAGCAAGCGTACGCCACTGGCAATCCACACATCTTTTCCCAGATGCAGACCGTCACTGGCTGCCAGCTGCACCCCCAGGGCGACCAGCATGACCGGAATCATGGCACCCGCCAGCAGACTGATCACCCGTTGCAGTGGCAACGGAACGGGCACACCGGTATAAGCAAAAAAAAACGCCGGTGGCAGTGCCAGCAGTGCCGGTGTTTTTAATACGGCAAACACCGCACTCAGCTTGCCACCCCGCACGAGGTTGGCCGCCCCCACGCCCACAATAAAAGCGGCCATGACAATGACTAAAAAATTTATGGTTGCAGGGACCTGGGCGTCGATCCCCAGCCTGAATTCAATAATGGGGAGCCCGAAATTTCCCACGTTTGCAAAAGAGGCAATGAGGGCAAATGCCGCCACAACCGGCGCCGGCCTGCCCATCAGTCGTGCGGTGGCGGCACCGGCCAGGGCGGTAAGCAGCACAACACCAACGCTGAAAAGTGCCATCAGCCCCATCGCTTTTATATCTCCCCGCGCCTGGCTGATGATATTGAAAACAAATGCAGGAACAAAAAGAAAATAAGCGGCTCGGCTCAGCGTTCGGGATTGAAGCTGCAATCGCGGTCCTGCGAAATAACCGATCAACACCATCCCGAAAACAGGGCTGATAATAGATATGAAAATCTTTATTAACTGCATAGCCATGATACATCTATCCAAAATCGAGTGCGGAAAATTGCCAAACAGGATCGTGATCCTGTTTGGATTCACCGCACGTCAGTTAAACCTGAATTGCGATTGTCAGCTCACTCTGCATCCATCTGTTGAACGCCTGGAATCTTAAAAACAGACGACATATTCAACGGGTATGCACCCCGAGTGTACTTCCTGCGGACGCCTGACGTTTTTAAAATCCTTATCATCTAAATGTCCCGGCATATGGTTTCGCAAATAATCGCTCGGTTCAGACGAAATAAACCGAACAACCCGCGCAGCGATGAACGTCCACCTTTACCGAACAATTTCAATTTTTTAAAACGTATCCTGAAAATTAGCCCGGCCAGAACGCTCTTTCCTGAATACGCTTGACTCGTTGCCAATAGCAGACTTCAACCATGATGGCAATCTGATATATATTCCGGTCTCCCCAAAATAGCCAATATGGACGTTACGCAGCGCCAGATCCACCACGTTTCTCTCTTTATGATTGACGTACCTCATGATCACGAATTAGAATGCTGTTTTCAGAGGAAGGGGTAGATGGGGAAGCCGACAACCAAAGATCTTGCCAGGGTGGCAGGGGTGAGCCTTGCCACCGTGGACCGGGTACTCAACAGGCGCGGGGGAGTGCGGCAGGCCACGGTTGACCGGGTCACGGCTGCAATCAAGTCGATAGGCTATGTGCGTGATATCTCGGCGGCCAATCTGGCGCGCAGTACGGAATACCGGCTGGTATTTTTGCTGCCCGATCATGAGGATGAATTCACCCGCATGATTCATCTGGCAATTGACGAAGCCAATGTTTCCATGGTGCATGAACGCACAACTGTTTCAATCATGCGGGTACCGGCAAACGATCCACACCGGATCGCGCAGGAAATTGACGAATTGTCGACGGATCAGGTGGATGGCGTGGCGATCATGGCCCCTGAAACCGCGCAGGTACGGGACGCTATTCTGCGCCTGGACGCCTGTGGCATCGCCGTGGTTGCCTTTGTTTCCAACCAGCCCAACGCGGCGAACGCTTATTTTGTGGGTATTAATAATGAGGCGGCCGGGCGCACCGCCGGACAGCTTCTGGCATGCTTTACCGGTGAGCGGCAGGGGGCTGTCCGGGTTATCACCGAGACGATGCAGTCGCGTGACAGCCAGGAGCGGCGGCTGGGTTTTGATGCCATCATGGCGAAACACGCGTCGCGGTTACGGGTGTACCCTTCAATGGAAACCTATGCGGATGCTGCCCGTACGGCTAAAATTGTCGCCACGGCCTGGCGCAATACCCCGGAAATTGTGGGTGTCTATCTGATGCACCATGGTATTTCGGAAACCATGCGGGCAATCGAAGCGCAGGGGATCCCGCCAAAATGCGTGATTATCGGCCATGAATTGACCCGGCATACCCGTACACGGCTTGTCGATGGGACGATGGACGCTGTTATCACACAGGATGTAGGACATCTGGTGCGCAGCTCCATTCGTGTTTTGAAGGCGCGTATCACACAAATTGGCACGGTGGCTTCACAAGAACGCATCCGCATCGAAATAATCCTGCGGGAAAATTTGCCGGAAGATATAAAAACCAACGGGTTATAGGTATATAATCTTAGAAATAACGATGAATAGAGCCATAAATGATGTACGTACCTCATTTATTTATTGACCTGGAGAAATCCTTCAATTATGATAGGTTCCAGCAGTGATAATTGCGGTAAACGGCCCTTCGCCGATATCCGCCAACCATGACAATGATAAGGGAGGTATGAATGAAAATTTCAAGTTTTCTGATCGCGGCAGCCTTGGTCGTAATGAGTGTGGTGGGGACTTCCAATGCATTAGCGGAAGACCTCACGCTTTGCTGGGCCTCATGGGATCCGGCGAACGCGCTGGTCGAAATGAGCAAGGATTTCGAAACCCAGACCGGCAACAAAATGCATTTCGAGTTTGTCCCCTGGCCTAATTTTGCCGACCGTATGCTTAACGAGCTGAACTCGGGTGGCCATCTGTGCGATCTGATGATTGGCGACAGCCAGTGGATCGGGGGCGCCGCCGAGAATGGCCAGTATATCAAACTCAACGACTTCTTCAAGGCCAATAACATTTCAATGGACGATTTTTTACCGGCAACCGTGGTCGGTTATGCTGAATGGCCGAAGAATACGCCGAATTACTGGGCACTGCCGGCGTATGCGGATGTGGTGGGCTGGACCTATCGCAAGGACTGGTTTGGCCGGCCTGAGCTGAAAAAAGAATTCAAAGCCAAATATGGCTATGATCTGGGCGTTCCCGCCAATCTTGAGCAGCTGAAAGATATCGCCCAGTTCTTCCAGGGCCGCGTAATCGACGGCAAAAAGGTTTACGGTGCGGCGATTTATACCGAGCGTGGATCGGAAGGCATTACCATGGGGGTCACCAACGCCCTCTATAACTATGGATTCAAATATCAGAATCCGAAAAAACCGTATGACCTTGACGGGTTTGTCAACTCGCCAGGTGCGGTAAAAGGGCTTGAATACTACAAGGCGCTTTATGATACCGGCGCACCTCCGGGCTCGTCCGACTGGTACATGTCCGAGGATATTGACGCCTATAAGTCAGGCCAGGTTGCCATGCAGATGAACTTTGCTTTTATCTGGCCCGGTGTCAACGCCGACCCGAATGTCGGTGGAGACCATTCCGGATATTTTGCCAACCCGCCGGGACCGGCCGGTCAATTTGCCCAGCTGGGCGGACAGGGAATTTCGGTCGTTGCCAACAGCGCACACAAAGATGCGGCACTTGCCTATATCAAATGGTTTGCTCAGCCAAAAATCCAGGCTCGCTGGACCGAGATGGGCGGCGCTTCCGCAATGCGTTCGGTGGTCGAAGCACCGGATTTTCCCGACAAGAAACCGTACAATAAGGCGTTTTTGAAATCCATGTCGATCGTCAAGGATTTCTGGGCCGAGCCGTCCTATGCCTCACTGCTTCTGGCGATGCAGGCGCGGGTGCATAATTATGTAATCGCTGGCCAGGGGACCGCCAAAGAAGCGCTTGACGGCCTTGTCAAGGACTGGACGGAAATATTTGAAGACGAGGGTAAGCTCTAAGATTTGTTCTTTTTCCCCGCCCGCTTGGCGGGCGGGGCTTTTCAACAGCTCAAATCCAAGGCGTCGTATTTATTTACTTTACCTATTATTTTATAATGCAGGGACAGCGAAATGGCCAATAATGCTATTGACCGCATCGCCCGGTCGACTCCGTCGGGGTTTGCCAAACGGGTTCGGGGGTTGTCTGACCGGACGATCGCCTGGATATTTGTAGGTCCGAGCATTCTGTTGCTTCTGGCGATCAACATTTTCCCCCTGATCTGGACGATTCGTCTGAGTTTTACTAATTTCCGGGTAAACCGCATGAACGCCCCGATCAAATTCATCGGACTGCGCAATTATGAACGTATCCTGTCTGATCCCGATATCTGGCAAACGATGCAGGCAACGGCGCATTTTCTGCTCTGGACGATCTTTTTTCAGGTTCTGATCGGCTTTACTTTGGCGTATCTGATCAACAAAAAATTTAAGGGAAACGACCTCTGGACCACGATTATCGTTCTCCCCATGATGCTTTCGCCCGCCGTGGTGGGCAATTTCTGGACCTTTCTCTATCAGCCGCAGATCGGGTTGTTTAATTATGTGGTCGGGTTCTTTTCGGGTGCCGACCCTTCGTCTTTCTCGATGATCGGTTCGGTTCACCTGGCACCCTGGGCGATCGTGATCGTTGACACGTGGATGTGGACCCCGTTTGTAATGTTGATCTGCCTTGCCGGGCTGCGGTCAATACCTGATTCAATCTACGAAGCGGCCGAGATCGATCGCGCCAGCAAGTGGCGGCAGTTCTGGACACTGACCGTGCCCATGGTGCTGCCGTTTTTGATGCTCGCGGTGCTGTTTCGCGGCATCGAGAACTTCAAGATGTTCGACCTGGTGGTACAGCTGACCGGCGGCGGGCCGGGATCGATCACAACCTTGACCTCGATTGATCTCAAACGCGAGGCCTTTGAAAAATGGCGCACCGGCTACGCTTCGGCCTATGCGGTGATCTTGTTTGTCACGGTTTTCGGCCTGGCATCGATCTATGTCAAAGCGCTGAATAAGGTTAAAGAAAGATGAGCGGCTATTCTGTTACCGAGCCCTCAAAGCGGCAAAAATGGATCGCCGGGGTGCTGGTTATCACCTATGCGCTGGTCACGTTGATGCCGCTTCTGTGGGTTATTGCAACCGGTTTTAAATCGCCTGCGGATTCGATCGCGTATCCGCCCAAGGTAGTGTTTCATCCCTCCTTGGAAGGCTACGTCAACCTTTTTACGACCCAGACCCGGATCACGCCGGATATGAAGGCAACGCTTACACCACCACAGACATGGTATGAGCGGATTGTCCGCAATAAAGGCATGATGATTGCCGGTCCTTCGCGCTATGGGCAGCGGTTTCTGAACTCGATTATCATCGGCTTTGGTTCCACCTTCTTTTCGGTTTTTCTGGGCACCCTTGCCGCTTATGCATTTTCACGTTTCAGGGTACCGATTAAAGATGATCTGCTGTTCTTCATCCTGTCCACACGCATGATGCCGCCGGTGGCAGTGGCGATTCCGATTTTCCTGATGTATCGCCAGCTCGGGCTCAGCGATACCCATCTGGGGATGATCCTGCTTTACACGGCGGTAAATTTATCATTGTCCGTGTGGCTCCTCAAAGGCTTCATCGATGAGATCCCCCAGGAATACGAGGAAGCCGCGCTCATCGATGGTTATACTCGTTTTCAGGCTTTTTATAAGGTTGTGCTGCCGCAAGCGGCTACCGGCATTGCCTCGACTGCGATTTTCTGCCTGATTTTCGCCTGGAACGAATATGCATTTGCCGTGCTGCTCACTTCGGGGACCGCACAAACGGCGCCCCCCTTTATCCCGACCATTATCGGGGTGGGCGGGCAGGACTGGCCGGCAGTGGCTGCCGGAGCCACGATCTTTTTGCTGCCGGTCATGATTTTCACCATTATGCTGCGCAAACACCTGTTGCGCGGAATCACATTCGGGGCGGTGCGTAAATGAGTCATTTTGTTAACGGGTTGCTACGGATGCGCCGCGGCGCATGGGAGATGCTGGCCTCCATTCTGATTGCACTGGGCGTGTTTATGCTGATGCAGCCCTTCTGGATGCCGGCCTTTACCTATTCGTTTACGATTACACTTATCGGCACAGTGATGTTTATCATTGTCAGCCATTTTCCGGAATAAGCCATGGCGCAAATTATCATCAAAAACCTGCGTAAGGATTTTGGCGATTTTACCGCAGTGAAATCTTCGAGTTTTACGATCGAAAACGGTGAATTTTTCATGCTTCTCGGCCCTTCGGGCTGCGGTAAAACCACCACCTTGCGCATGATCGCCGGCCTGGAGCTACCCACTGCGGGAGAAATTTACATCGACGGGGAAGATGTCAGCCACAAGCGCGCCAGCGAGCGAGACATCGCTTTTGTTTTTCAGATGTTTGCGCTGTATCCGCATCTGAATGTACGGCAAAATATCAGCTATCCATTAAAAAGCCAGGGAATGCCCCGGGCACAGATCAAGACCAAAATCACTGAAGTTGCCAGATTACTGGGCATCGAGGAGATTCTCGACAAGCCCGTTGGCGGACTCTCGGGCGGTGATCGGCAGCGGATTGCCCTCGGTCGCGCCATCGTGCGTGAGCCCAAAGCGTTCATGATGGACGAACCCCTGGGTGCGCTTGACGCCGAGTTTCGTGAGCACATGGCAGAAGAGCTGCGTGCGCTACACGACCGCATGGGTGCGACGACGATTTACGTTACGCACGACCAGCTTGAAGCGATGCAGATGGGCGACAAAATCGTGGTGATGAACCACGGCAGCGTCGAACAATTTGGCGTACCGCAGGAGATTTACGACTGGCCCGCGACGATGTTCGTGGCCGATTTCATCGGCTCACCACCGATGAACTTCCTCTACTTCAAGGGATCGATCAATGCTGGAGATTCGACTATTGTGCTGGCAGGACAGAAATTTGAAATCCCGACGCAGCTGCAAGGCTGTGAAGGCGATATCGTCTTTGGCGTACGGCCCGAACATATATCCTTTGACCCGGACAGCCAATATCGCGGTGATATCCTTGCCACCGAATACCTGGGGACGACACAGATTGTGACGGTTAAAACCCGGAACGGTATTCTGAAGGCACGTATCCCTTCCAGTGAACCGGTATCCGAAGGGGAAAAAATGGGGCTGGCGTTTGACCCCGGTGTCATCACGCTTTTCGATAAAAAGACGGGCAGAGCACTGTTGTCTAAAGGAAACAAGGGAGTGCTGGGCGATGGCTGAAGTAACACTGAAAAACATTTTCAAATCCTTCGGCTCTCAGGTCGCGCTGTCGGATGTTTCCATGACCGTACCGGACAGCTCTTTCGTGGTACTTCTCGGGCCGACCGGTGCGGGGAAGACAACGACCCTGCGGCTGGTTTCGGGGCTCGACAAACCTGACAGCGGCACCATCCTGTTCGACGGTGTTGACATTGTTGCGCAATCCCCGGCACAGCGCAATGTGGCGATGGTTTTTCAGCAATATTCGCTCTACCCGCACCTGTCGGTACGCGAAAACCTGGCGTTTCCGCTGAAATCGCCGATCCTGCGCACCCCGGCAGAGGAGATCACACGCAAGGTGGAAGCGGTGGCTGAAACCCTGCAAATTTCCCGCAAGCTTGACAACAAGGCAACCGAGCTGTCGGGCGGGGAAATGCAACGCGTTTCGATCGGGCGCGCGCTGGTGCGAAGCCCACGTGTCTACCTGATGGACGAGCCACTCAGTTCACTTGATGCCAAGCTGCGCTCGGATTTACGAATCGAGCTAAAACGAATTCAGGCCAGTCTTGGGGCGACCATGCTTTACGTCACCCACGACCAGACCGAGGCGATGACGATGGCCACCCACGTCGGAGTACTTGACCTTGGGAAACTGGTCCAATTTGGAACCCCGCGTGAGATTTATGAAGACCCGGTCAGTATTTACGCGGCCAGTCGACTGGGGGCACCGAAAATAAACATCCTGCCTGCCGATCTTTTTCCGGGTGCGCCTGCCGGTGCGGCCAGCATCGGGCTGCGTCCCGAGCATATCCGCACAGGTAAAGGCCGCGAGGCGCAGGTTATCCGGGTAGAGTATCTGGGAGACCAAACCCGGCTGCACCTGAAGCTTGACAATCAAAATCTAGTCACCCTGGCCGAGGCGCACACGCGCATTCAACCCGGTAGCTGCCTGAAAATCGCCCCCCAATCCCCGCTTTATTTTGGCCCCGATGGCGAGCGCATAAAAAGTTAGGAGACTTATCATGGCACAGTTTATCAACACGAAAGAAACACTTGTGACCGAAGCGATTGACGGCGCCCTTTGTACCGCTGGAGATCGGCTGGCAAGGCTGAACGGTTTTCCCCATATCAAAGTGGTGCTGCGCAACGACTGGGATAAATCGAAAGTGGCCCTGGTGTCGGGAGGCGGCTCGGGACACGAACCGGCTCATTTAGGATATGTCGGCAGGGGGATGTTGACGGCAGCCGTGTGCGGCGATGTTTTTGCCTCGCCCTCGGTTGACGCGGTACTCGCCGGAATATTGGCGGTTTCCGGTCCGGCCGGCTGTCTGCTGATTGTTAAAAACTATACCGGTGACCGGCTGAATTTCGGCCTGGCGGCAGAACGGGCGCGGGCCTATGGTATCAAGGTTGCCATGGTGATCGTGGACGATGATATCGCCCTGCCGGATCTGCCCCAGGCCCGAGGGGTGGCGGGAACGTTGTTTGTGCACAAAATTGCGGGTGCGCTGGCCGAGGCGGGGGCAGATCTGGACACGGTTTACAATGCGGCCACGCGGGTGATTGACAAGGTTTGCAGCATTGGTATGTCGCTGGACACCTGCACCGTTCCAGGCTCGGCCAAGGAGGTCCGGATCGAGGCGGGCAAGGCAGAACTGGGTCTGGGAATTCACGGGGAATCGGGCGCAGAGCTGGTCGACTTTGTTGGTGCACACGATGCGATGTCGCTGGTGTTAAAACGGCTGAAGCCCAATACAGGAAATGCTCCTTTGGTAGCGATGCTCAATAATCTGGGCGGAACGACCCCGCTGGAAATGGCTGTTCTATCCAGAGAGCTTGTCAAATCCGACATTATCGAAGGGATTCAGTACCTGATTGGCCCGGCACCTATGATGACCTCACTCGATATGCGCGGATTTTCGGTATCGCTCATGCCGGTGAGCGGTGATGATCTGGCGTTGCTGCAATCCCCGGTTGATATGGCCGGCTGGCCGGGATGCCGGCCTCTGGGCACTCCGATTGTTACGCCCATTCCCGACGGGCTGACCCCGATCACACCCATTCCCTCAGACGATCCGGCGACCGCCGACTTCATCAAGCGCTGTTGCGATGTTTTCATCAAGGCCGAACCTGCCCTGAACGTATTAGACACACAATCGGGGGATGGTGATACCGGCTCGACCCTTGCAGGAGCAGCGCGAGCATTGAAAGATGCGATTCCGCGGTTGCCGCTGGCAGATCTGACACAGCTATATCGCGCTATCGGGCTTGAACTGAGCCAGACCATGGGCGGATCGTCCGGGGTGTTGCTGGCAATTTTTTTCTCGGCTGCGGGAGATGCCGCATCCGGCGGGCAGACCAACGTGCAGGCACTAAAAACCGGGTTGGCGCGGGTGCAGGAAGTCGGCGGTGCTCACCTGGGTGACCGTACCATGATAGACGCTCTCTCCCCTGCACTGGAGGTTCTCTCTGAAGGATTTGCCGTAGCCGCAAAAGCTGCGCGTGCTGGAGCCGATCACACCGCCAATATCCTCAAGGCAAAGGCAGGCCGCGCCAGTTATATTTCTGAAGACCGGCTGAGTGGCCATAATGACCCGGGTGCCGAGGCTGTTGCCCTGCTTTTTGAAAG
>QNYZ01000081.1 GCA_003973265.1 Deltaproteobacteria bacterium
GCTTGTCGGCCGTGGGGATAAATCTGTCGATCGATTGAAACCCATCCCTGGGACCGACTTCCCTGATCGAGACCTGCCGTGGCAGATTCATGGGGGTTGCGTTCACAGGCCGATGCGGTCAGATGGCCAGCAGATGAGCGACCACCTGGTCTCCGACTTCGCGGGTTCCCATGCCCATCCGTTCAGCACCCATGGTCTTCATATCCTCCCTGATGGTCTTCATCACAGCCTGTTCCACCCAGTCGGCCGCCTGGGCTTCGCCCAGATGTTTCAGCATCATCTGCCCGGCCATAATGGCGGCGATGGGATTGATGACGTTTTTACCCGTATACTTGGGTGCCGAGCCGCCAATCGGTTCAAACATGGACGTGCCTTCGGGGTTGATGTTCCCCCCGGCGGCGATCCCCATGCCTCCCTGAATCATGGCGCCCAGGTCGGTGATGATATCGCCGAAAATATTATCGGTCACGATGACGTCAAACCATTCGGGGTTTTTCACCATCCACATGCAGATGGCATCGACATGGGCGTAGTCTCGTTCAACGTCCGAATACGCCTGGCCCACTTCGTGAAAGGTACGTTCCCATAAATCAAACGCGTAGGTCAATACATTGGTTTTCCCGCAGAGGGTAAGCTTTTTTCGGCGTCCGGCCCGCCGGCAAAGTTCAAATGCATAACGGAGACACCGTTCGACCCCCTTGCGGGTATTAATCGATTCCTGGACGGCGACTTCATCCGGTGTCCCCTTTTTGAAGAACCCGCCGGCACCGGTATAAAGCCCCTCGGTATTTTCCCGGACCACGTAAAAATCGATATCCGCCGGCCCCTTGTCTTTCAATGGCGTATCGACACCGGCATAAAGCTTGACCGGCCGCAGGTTGATATACAGGTCCAGGGCGAACCGCATTTTCAGCAGGATACCCTTTTCCAGGATACCGGGTTTGACATCCGGGTGGCCGATGGCGCCCAGGAAATTGGCATCCTGGCTGGATAGCTCGTCAATGGCCGACGCGGGCAGGGTTTCGCCGGTTTTTAAATAGTGATCCCCACCAAAATTATAGGTATGATAGTCAAATTGAATACCCGATTTCTCACCCACCGCGTTCAGCACTTTGATTCCTTCCGCAACCACTTCCGGCCCGGTGCCGTCTCCGGGGATCACCCCGATCTGATACGTTTTTCCCATTGATTAACTCCTTTTGGCAATATGGCCCATCAATCCGCCGTCATCCAGAATCTGTTTCATAAAGGGCGGGATCGGCTCGGCTTTGAATGTTTGATCTGTATTCTTGTTGACAATTTCACCGGTCAGCAGGTCGACGGTTACATGACTGCCGGGTTCAATGCCATCCACGGCTTCCGGGCATTCTAAAATCGGCAGCCCCATGTTAAACGCATTGCGATAAAAAATCCGGGCAAAGCTCTTGGCGATCACGCAGGAGATTCCCGCCGCCTTGATGGCGATGGGGGCATGTTCGCGGGAAGATCCGCAACCGAAGTTGGTATCGGCCACAATGATATCTCCTGCGGCCACTTCTTTGATAAACCGGGGGTTTTCATCTTCCATGCAGTGACTGGCCAGTTCGTCCGGGTCCGATACGTTCAGGTAGCGGGCCGGGATAATGGCGTCGGTATCTATATTGGCGCCGAACTTCCAGGCGTTTCCGGCACATTTCATGTTAATATCTCCTTTCCTGTTCGATCCTAAAGTTCTGCAGGACCGGCAATTTTACCGAGGATGGCCGATGCGGCGGTGACCGCCGGGTTGGCCAGGTAGACTTCACTTTCAGCATGGCCCATGCGGCCGACGAAGTTACGGTTGGTCGTGGCCACGGCCCGTTCGCCCCTGGCCAGTACGCCCATGTATCCGCCCAGGCAGGGGCCGCATGTCGGCAGGCTGATAACGGCGCCGGCATCGAGGAAAATATCGAAAAGTCCCTCGTGCATGGCCTGCCGATAAATCTGCTGGGTCGCCGGAATGACGATCAGGCGGACGTTTTTGGCGATCCGGTTGCCTTTCAATACCTCGGCGCTGATTCGAAGGTCGCTGATCCGGCCGTTGGTGCATGAGCCGATGATCGCCTGATCGATGATCACATCGCCCACATCGCTGATTCCCCTGGTATTGCTGGGCAGGTGGGGGAATGCCACCTGCGGCTCTAATTGGGAAACGTCGATATCGATTACTTCGGCATAGTGCGCATCCGGGTCACTTTTGAAAAATTCGTAGGGACGTTTCGCCCGATCCTTTACGTAGGCCTCGGTAATATCGTCAGGGACAATAATACCGTTTTTCCCTCCAGCTTCGATGGCCATGTTGGCCATGGTGAGCCGGTCTTCCATGGGAAGGGAATCGATCACTTCACCGGTAAATTCCATGGCCCGGTACAAGGCGCCATCCACGCCGATACGGCCGATGGTATACAGGATCAGGTCTTTTCCGCCCACCCAGGGTTGCCGCTGGCCGGTGTAATTGAACCGGATCGTCTCGGGGACTTTGAACCACAACTCCCCCGTGATCATGGCAGCGGCCAGGTCTGTACTGCCCACGCCGGTGGAAAAAGCTCCCAGGGCGCCATAGGTGCAGGTGTGACTGTCGGCCCCGATGACCAGGTCGCCGGGCAGGACAATGCCCTGTTCGGGGAGCAGGGCATGCTCGATGCCGGCCTGGCCCACCTCGAAGTAGTGCTCGATGTCATACGTGTGGGCAAATTCCCTCATGGCCCTGCACTGCTCGGCGGATTTGATATCCTTGTTGGGCGCAAAATGATCCGGTACCAGGACCACTTTCTTCTTGTCAAAAACCCGGGCAGCACCGGCTTTTTGAAACCGTTCGATGCTGATGGGGGCCGTGATGTCGTTGCCCAGGGCAATATCAATGCGGGCATTGATCAGCTGACCGGGGGAAACGGATTCCAGCCCGGCATGCGACGCGAGAATTTTTTCAGTGATGGTCATTGTCATGTCGGTTTTATACTCCTTTGTCAGTTCAACGGTTCACCATTCAGGGTTGAACAAGCTGAATGGATCGATTCAGTTGAGGTGGTACGTGCGCAATTCATTGTCATAGTCATCAAAACCCACCCGTTTTCTTAATTTCTCAAAATCCATCAGATTCGGGGCGGGACGGCCTTTTTTGAGATGGGCCAGGGCCGCCTGCATGGCTGTGACGGATGCGTTCAGCAGGGTCAACGGATAAACGCCGATCCGGTATCCCATAGCCTGCAATTCGTCGGGTGAGAGCATGGGCGTTTTTCCCTGCTCAAGCAGGTTGGCCATCTTGGGGCCGGGTACATTTTCACAATATTGCCGCATCTCCGCCTCGCTCTGGGGGGCTTCCAGGAAAGTAATATCGGCCCCCAGTCGATAAAAGGCCCGGCAGCGTTCAATGGCTTCTCCCAGCCCGTGGGTGGCCCTGGCATCGGTTCTGGCCATGATCAGGATATCGGCCCCCTCCCTGCGGGCATCGACGGCCGCCCGCAAACGGAGACATGCTTCATCTGAGTCAACCACTTCCTTTCCGGCGGTATGCCCGCACCGCTTGGGCATCCGCTGGTCTTCGATCATGATGCAGGCAAATCCGGCCTGGTGATACCCGTGGACCGTCCGTTTGACATTGAGTGCATTGCCGAACCCGGTATCCCCGTCGCCCAGCACGGGAATGGATACGGCCCCGCATATATTTCGCCCCTGGTCCAGCATCTCTCCATACGAGATCAGCCCCGTATCCGGAAAACCGAGCCGGGATGCAGCGACGCCGAATCCGCTCATAAATGTTGCCGGAAACCCGGCCGCTTCAACCAGCCGGGCACTTAACGCATCGTAACAGGCGGCCATCATGATGATGTCCGGGCCTTTCAGCAGGTGTCGCAGCCGGGCACTTGCCGATCGAAGCCTCTTTTTATTCAAAAGCATATCATATCTTCTCTCAGTTTCCTATCTGATTCAGGCGAAACAGCAGTTGTTTAACGGAAAATCGCTTTGAGCGCGTAGGTGTCATTGACACATTAAAGTATATTAATATACTTTTAGATGTTATGTCAAGCGCATTTCGACAATTAAAGTACCGGCTTACTATCGACCGGATCGACTATAAATGAATTGTCATTGACCTGAAAAAAGGGGCGTGTTATTTGCCAGACGATGAAAAGCGGTGCGTGACGCTTCAGCGCCATCACCGATGGTGGCCCGGAAACAGTGCGCCGGGTCAGGTTACCCATAATAAGGAGGAGAGACAATGAAACTGAAACATCTGGTAGTTGTTTTGGCGGTGATGGGCCTGGTTTTCGGTATTTCGCCGGTACAGGCACAGCAGATGAAATTCTTCCGCATCGGTACCGGCGGCACCGGAGGAACGTATTATCCCATCGGGGGCCTGCTCGCCCACTGCATTTCCAACCCGCCCGGATCACGGCCCTGTGATCAGGGTGGCAGCTGCGGCGTTCCCGGCCTGGTGGCAATTGCCCAGTCGGCCAACGGTTCTGTTGCGAACATTAACGCGATTAAATCCGGTGTTCTCGAATCCGGTTTTTCCCAGTCGGATGTCGCCTACTGGGCCTACACGGGAACCGGAATATTTGAAGGCAAGGGGAAGGTTGAAGATTTACGTGTGATTGCCAGCCTCTATCCTGAAACTATTCATCTGGTTGCCCGCAAGGGATCCGGGATCAAATCGGTAAAGGACCTGAAAGGCAAACGGATTTCCATGGATGAACCCGGCTCCGGTACCCTGGTGGATGCGCGTATTATCCTTGAAGCCTACGGTCTGTCAGAAAAAGACGTTAAAGCCGATTATATCAAACCGACACCGGCCATTGACAAAATAAAAGACAATCAGCTGGATGCCTTTTTTATCGTTGCCGGGTTTCCCATCGGCTCCGTGGTTGAATTAACTTCCAGCGTCGGCGCGAATCTGGTTCCCATCAACGGACCGGAAGCCGATGCGCTTATCAAAAAATACGGTTTTTTTTCCAAGAATGTCATTCCCGCGGGTACCTATGAAGGTATCGGGGAAACCGAATCCATTGCCGTGGGTGCCCAATGGGTCGTGTCGGACAAGGTGGATGCGGATCTGGTCTACGGAATTACCAAGGCGCTGTGGAACAAAAATACACGGAAACTTCTAGATAAGGGTCATGCCAAGGGCAAGGCCATTACACTGGAAACGGCCCTGGACGGTGTGGGGATCCCGCTTCATCCTGGTGCGGCGCGTTTTTACAAGGAAGCTGGATTATTAAAGTAAGCGTATCCGATTCGCAAAGCCGGGGATCGGTTTTATCGCCCCGGCTTTATCTGTTTTTTTCACTCGATGGACACTGCATTTTATTTGCGGTTGATGCCACATGATTTGAACCATCCAGCCCGTAAGGGGTATCCATATGCCGAAAATCGATCAGGAAAAGATTCAGAAGCTGGAAGAGAAATACGACCCCGAAATGCAGATGCGCCCCATGACGGCGCCGGCCACGTGGATCGTGGGCACCATGCTCTTTACCCTGTCCTGCTTTCATTACTACACGGCCGGATTCGGGCTGCTGAGGGAAGCGACGCATCGCGGGATTCATCTTGCTTTTGTATTAAGCCTTATATTTCTGGTATTCGGGTTTCGGAAAAAATCAAAAAAATCGAGATTCCTGGCCATCGGCGGGATCCCCCTTTATGACTGGATACTGGCGGTTGCTACGGTAATTACCTGCCTCTATGTCCCATGGGATTTTAATGAGCTGGCCTTTAGAATTGGGGACCCGCTGCCCATTGATGTTTTTTTCGGCAGCTTGATGATTATTTTTACCCTTGAGGCGACACGGCGGTCCATGGGGATTGCGCTGCCGCTCATTGCCATCGGATTCATTCTCTACGCGCTGTACGGCCAATACGCTCCGGGTGTCCTGGTTCACCCCGGCGCCGACTGGAAGGGCCTGGTCAATCATCTTTATCTGACCAGTCAGGGAATTTACGGTATTGCCGTGGGCGTGGTGGCCACCTACGTGTTTCATTTCGTTTTGTTTGGCGTACTGGCCAACCGCATTGGCGCCGGGCAGTTGTTTATTGACCTGGCATCCTGCGTGGCCGGGCGGTATGCCGGCGGGCCGGCCAAAGTCAGTGTCTTTTCGTCGGCCCTTTTCGGCATGATATCCGGATCTTCCATAGCCAATACCGTAACCACGGGCGCCCTTACCATCCCGGCCATGAAGCGGGTTGGATATCGTCCCCACTTTGCCGCGGCCGTGGAAGCCACCTCGAGTACCGGGGGTCAGATTACGCCGCCGATTATGGGGGCGGCCGCTTTTATCATGATCGAATTTCTCGAAGTACCTTATCGAACCATCCTGCTGGCGGCGACGGTGCCGGCAATGATGCATTATCTCGGCATTTTTACCATGGTTCACCTGGAAGCCAAACGGCTGGGACTGCGCGGGCTTCGCCCCGATGAAATGCCCCGGTTTGTAGAGGTAATCCGTAACGGATGGCCGACCCTGATTCCGCTGGTTCTGCTGATTGCCATTATATCATCCGGCCGAACGCCGTATATGGCCGCATTCTGGGGAATTACGGCCTGTATCGTGGTGGGGTTTCTAAGTCCGACCAATCGTCTGACCGTGGCCGATCTGTTTAATTGTTTCAAAATGGGGGCCAAATACGCCCTGGCGGTGGGGGCGGCCGCAGCGGCGGTGGGTATCATCGTGGGCGTGGTGAGCCTGACCGGAATGGGATTTAAAGTTTCATTTATGGTGACCAGCGCCTCTCAACAGCTGGCCGGCTATTTTGTCCCGATGGTCCCCTTCGGTTTGATCACCCTGCCGGGCGCAACCCTCTTTCTGACGCTGGTGTTTACGGCATTTGCATGTATTTTGCTGGGTGCCGGCATTCCCACCACCGCCACTTACATTGTGCTGGTGTCGATTGCGTCTCCGGCGCTTGGCTTGCTGGGGATAGCGCCGATTGTAGCCCACTTTTTCGTTTTTTATTACGGCGTGCTGGCCGACATTACGCCACCGGTTGCCCTGGCGGCGTACGCCGGTGCCGGTATTGCCGGCTGTAATCCGTTTAAAGCGGGCAACACGGCTTTCCGGCTGGCATCCGCCAAAGCACTGGTCCCCTTCGTATTTCTCTATTCACCCGCCATGTTGATTGTGACAGAGGGCTTTAGGTGGAGTGATTTTTTTATCACTGTGATCGGTTGTGCCACCGGCATTGTGCTGTTGGGGGCATCGTTGACCGGTTTCTTTTTATCTGTCTTGAAAGGACCGGCTCGCTGGATGACTGGAATTGCCGCGTTGCTCCTGGTGGCACCGGGAATTAAATCCGGACTTGTCGGGTTGCTGCTTTTTTCGCCGGTGCTGGTGCATCAGATCATCAACCACAAAAAAGCTTCCGCTGATTTGCAGAAACAGCCGGCATCGTGAACAACCGGCAGCGGGCTTAACGGTCTGAAAATACCTGCCGCTGGAAGGATGCCAGGGCGTCGTTGATCATTTTCCGGATAAAAACCTGTTTTTCCATCGGATTTAGCCGGGAAAAAGCCGGGTAATCCGGATGGGACCGGGTAAGCTCGGGGGCATGTTTCATGCACAATGACCTGAATTTTCCGAATTGCTCAACCATGGATACAATTGGATATGCCAGGCAGGAATGGATTTTGAGCCATGAAAGCCGCTGCATCATTTCAAAGCGGACATGGTCCGCGAGAAACATGTGGATATCCACAACCGTCATTTTCTGATGATCGTCAAGGTAAAAGAAATCTGTGGCATCGCCCATATCGAGAACGCCCATAATCAAATCATAAAACGGTTCCGCGCTGACATCGCCGGGTTGCGCCAGGAGAAACAGGGTTCGGCCGGATAGATCCCTGAGCCGGGTTTTGAGGTGAAACGTATCGCCAAAACGGCGGTGCCAGGGGCCGAATATTCTTTCTTTCAGCACTCGATGCCTGTAAGCATTGATATCGATTACATTATCCATGGAGATAGGATCCTTGATTATCCGATCCGGGATACTATCGTTTTTGGAAGATCGAAGCAATGTGTTTGGCGACGGGCGTTATCCGGCAACGGCATCAATGATGAATTAATGATCTCTTTTTACGATTTTGACAGGTGTTGTTTCAGAAGCTATGTTAATTGGTTATGGCTGTCTCAAGATAATATTCATTTTATGAAAGGTCCGGTTGATAACGGCATGGTCACCCAGCACCTGAAACCGAAAATAGTTGTGATTTGCGGCCCCACGGGCGTCGGTAAGACCTCAACGGCCATCCAGGTCGCCGTTGCCTTTAATGGCGAGATTGTCGGGGCTGACTCCATGCAGGTCTACCGGCAGATGGATATCGGTACGGCCAAACCCACCGTCGATGAACAGGCGCAGGCGGTTCATCATATGATCGATGTGGCCGACCCTGATGAGTTTTTCGATGCAGCACGCTACTCCCGTATGGCACGGGCCGCCATCGACGGCCTTGTCCAGGCAGGCAGGCTGCCGGTGGTGGCCGGCGGAACCGGCCTGTATATCAAAGCGTTGTTATATGGCCTGTCTCAAGCGGCAGCAACGGATCCGATCGTAAAAAGCCGGTTAAAATCCGAGGTCGAGTCCAGAGGGAGCCGTTTTCTTCACCAGCGGCTGGTCGATTGTGACCCCGTGGCCGCCAGGCGGATTCACCCCAACGACGCCTTTCGGATCGTTCGTGCCCTTGAAGTATACGAAACAACCGGTCGGCCGCTGTCGGCGGTCCAGAAGGCACATCAGTTCGGCGATCATCCCTTTGATGCTTTAAAGTTCGGCCTGATGATCGATCGCGACATGCTTTATGCACGCATTGATGCCCGGGTAGAGAAAATGATCCGGGCCGGATTCATCGATGAGGTTCAGGGCCTGCTGGACAGGGGCTGCAATCCGGAATCCAAAGCCATGCAGTCCATCGGGTACCGTCATGTCACTGCCTATTTGACAAATCGGTTGTCCAGAGACGAGGCGATTCGAACGATGAAACGGGATTCGAGACGCTATGCCAAGCGTCAATTAACCTGGTTCAAGGCGGATCCGGAAATCGTCTGGACAACGCCGGATCACTGGGAAACAATTCGTGAACGGATTTACACATTTCTTGATCGGGCGGATAAATAGAGCGCCCGGATAAAAAGTGAAGAGAAACAGCCGGCGGCCGTTATATGTTAATATTGAGCTTGAATTTTCTGAAAGGAGTGGGGCTGCATTCCAAATGATATAAGTGGATTGGATTATTGCGGACCTGTATTCCCATGAAAAAAACTTGACGGAATACAACCATTGCCATAGTTTAAAAAAGTTACCCTTAAATTTATAGCGAGAGATAGATCCAGTAGAAAGGATTCGACTCATGGCGTATTCCATCGCATTGGCCGGGAAAGGTGGGACCGGAAAAACCACGGTCGCCGGCATGCTTGTTAAGTACCTGATAGAAAAAAACAAAGTACCGATTCTGGCTGTGGACGCAGACAGCAATGCCAATTTTAACGAGGTTCTTGGTCTTGATTTTTCAAGTACGCTGGGCAGTGCCCGCGAACAGATGAAAAAAGGGGACGTTCCCAGTGGCATGACCAAGAATATCTTCATGGAGATGAAACTCGAAGAATCTATTGTAGAAGCCGGAAAATTTGATCTGGTGGTGATGGGGCAGCCCGAAGGGCAGGGGTGCTATTGTGCGGCCAATACCCTGTTGACCACTTTTCTTGAGCGGCTGGTGGATAACTATCCATATATCGTCATGGACAATGAAGCGGGCATGGAACATATCAGTCGGCTGACCACCCGAAATGTAGATCTCCTTTTAATCGTTTCCGACACGTCCCGGCGCAGTCTTCAGGCCGGTTTTCGTATTAATGAGCTGGCAAAGGGCCTCAATATCGGTGTAAAGAAAAGTTATCTGGTGGTGAACCAGGCAAAAGAGGCCCTGCCGGATGCGGTTTCCCGTTTGATCGATGCGTCCGGCCTGGAGCTGGCAGGGATGATTCCTGAAGATGAAGCCGTATATGAGTTTGATTTGAATGGACAACCCACGATGACGCTTGATATGGATAATCCGGCGGTTCAGGCGGCATTCAACGTATTTGATAAAGTCATCGACGGATAAACAGTTCTACCCGACCGATAGGAGACCTGATGAAAAAAACCGGTTTTTTGTATGATGAAAGGTATTTACTTCACGATACCGGACCGTATCATCCGGAAATCCCTGATAGGCTCCAGGCGATTTACCAGGGGATCAGCGAGGCGGGGCTTCTTGATGATCTGATCCTGATCAAGGCGTCGATGCCCAACGTGAAGTGGGTTGAAGCGGTTCACGATCCCGAGTATATCCACCGTTTTGAAGAAGTCTGTTTTTCCGGGAAAAAGACATTTGATTATCCGGACAACCAGATGTGTACCGAAACTTTTGAGACGGCCATGCTCGCCGTGGGCGGTATTCTTGATACGGCAGACCGGGTCATGCGCGGTGAAATCGACAATGCTTTTTGCGCAGTTCGACCCCCCGGACATCATGCGGAAACCGACCGGGCACTCGGATTCTGTTATTTCAACAATGTTGCGATCTGTGCCCGCTATCTCACCGACAAGTGGCAGGTAAAACGCGTCGGTATCGTTGACTTTGACGTTCATCACGGCAACGGCACCCAGCATATTTTTGAGCAGGACCCGAAGGTCTTTTATTACTCCATCCATGAACACCCCTCGTTTGCATATCCGGGAACAGGCCGGGAGTTCGAGACAGGAAACAGCAAAGGACATGGATTTACAAAAAATTCACCGATCCTGCCCGGGCAGGGAGATGAAGAATACAAACACCTGATGGAAAGAGACCTTTTCCCGGCCTTTGAACGCTTCGATCCGCAAGTGATCCTTGTGTCGGCAGGTTTTGATGCCCATATGGAAGATCATCTGGCCGACATGAATCTCTCCACCGACGGGTTTTCCTGGATTATGGAACGGCTGGTGGAAATGGCTGAAATCTATGCTGATGGGAAAATAATTTCCGTACTCGAAGGCGGGTACAATCTTGACCGCCTGCCTGAGCTGGCCAAAAACCATATGGAGATACTACTGCAAAAATAACCGGCTGCCGGTTAAAATACCCCGTATTATCGAATTGGAGGAATCTCATGTTTGTGAACCGCTCAATGACCAAAAAAGTGATTACAATTGGTCCGGATACCGATATTTTCAGTGCCCGGGACCTGATGGAGAAACACCATATCCGTCATCTGCCGGTCGTTCGCGAAGATGGCTGCCTTGTGGGGATGATAACGGATCGGGATCTGCGCAGTGTCATTCCCTATGAATTTTCCAGCATCTCCGGGAAGGATCACCGCAAAACGTCTGAGCAGGAAGGGCTGGCCCGGAAGATTGAAGATGTCATGACGACGCACCTGATCAAGATTTCTCCCCTGGATACGATCCAGGATGCCCTTTTGCTTATTCAGCGCTCCAAGGTGGGCGCGCTGCCCGTGGTAGACGATCAGAACAAGCTTCAGGGGATTATTTCCGTCCGGGATCTGCTGCGCGCTTTTATCAATGTCCTGGGAATCGGGGAACCGGGGACCCTGCTCTGTATCCTGGTGGAAGAAAAAGTCGGTCAGTTGAAAAAAATCGTCGATGCCGTTACCGAAGATGGGATATCTTTGGGCAGTGTGCTGGTCGCCAGGTACTGGGACGAAAAGAAACGAGCGGTCTTTTGTTACCTGCTGACCCTGAATGTGCGGGATATAAAGAAAAAACTGGTGGATCTCGGTTTTGACCTCCTCGACCCGATGCAGTGGTATATGGATCAGCTGCCAGAGCCTGACTGATGCCTGCTGCGCCCTATCAGGATCTGTTCATTTATTACCTTTCCGGCCGGGTATCGACTGACAGGGAATTTGGCCCCCACTTTATCGGTAACTGGCAGGAAGCCGATTCATCTTTTTTGTTCTTTTCAACGCCGTCCCGGCCGCAGGTAGATACCCTCGTTGCAGAGCAGCCGGGTCTGGTTTTTGAAGATGAGTACCAGATGTCATATGACCAATGGCAGGGGGGGCATCTGCAACCTGTTGCGATGGGCCGGTTCAATATTATCCCGCCCTGGGCATCCACTTCCACTTGCGGCCGCATTGATTCCAAGACGGAAATCGATATTTTTCTGGACCCCGGCGTGGTGTTCGGCAACGGGCTGCATCCGACCACCCGCGACTGCCTGGAAGCCCTTCAAATGCTCCGGGAGCAGGCATCCCCCCTGACGGTACTTGACCTGGGTACCGGTACCGGGCTGCTGGCCCTGGCGGCGGCCCGGCTGGGCGCCAGGCGGGTTCTGGCAGTGGATTTAAATCATCTGGCGGTAAAGACCACCTGGGCCAACCTGAAGCATAACCAGCTTCAGGATCGAGTTCTGGCCGTTCAGGGCCGGGCTGAAGATTTTGTTGATCGTCCCGCCGATCTTTTAATGGCCAATATCCATTTTGATGTAATGAAGCAGATGGTGGGTGCTGCCGGTTTTTTAGCCAGACCCTGGTTGATTCTATCCGGATTGCTGCGCAGCGAGGCCCGGTTTATCACGGATCAGTTGACCCGGCAGGGCGCATCGATCATTCATGACTGGGTGCATGAAGGAACCTGGCATACGTTTCTGGTCAGGTCCGGTTGACCGGCCGCGCCAGAATACGGTAGTATACATTGCTTATTTCCCGGGTCCCGGCTCCCGGTTTCAGGTTTCAGGTTTCAGGCTTCAGGTTTCAGGTTCCGGGGGGACAACAAAGCGCAAAGACTACAGGCACATTTTAATACACCATGCGCCGACGGCACGGACGGACATGGCGCACGCCCCTGGCAGAATCATTCGAGGATGAGGCCATGAAAATTAAATGTTGGGGATCCCGTGGATCGATTCCGGTTTCGGGACGCGAGTATTTAAAATATGGTGGTGATACCACCTGTATGGAGATTCAGTCACAAAATGGGGTGACGATCATTGTTGATGCCGGGTCCGGGATTCGCCGGCTTGGGAATCAGTTGCTGGAATCGCAATCTCAAGCGTATCATATTCTGTTTACCCATGCCCACCTGGATCATATTATCGGGTTCCCTTTTTTTAAGCCCCTGCATTGTCTGAAAAGGAAAATAAACATGTATCACTCTCCTTTTCACGAGCGGTTTGTTGACCGTATGTTCTCAGATATCATGACCCCGCCCTACTTCCCGATCCCGTGCTCGGGAAGCAAAGCCAACCTCGTTTTTATAGAACCAGGTCCTGCCCCATTTGATATCGATTCCGTTCATATCGAACCGATTCCGCTGAGCCATCCCAATGGGGGCAGCGGGTATAAATTTACCGAAGACGGGAAAACCTTTGTTTTTTTAACGGATAACGAGCTGGGATATATCCACCCCGGTGGAAAATCATCTGACGCGTACCGGATTTTTTGTGAAGGCGCCGATTTATTAATTCATGATGCCGAGTATACCCCTGCCGAATACGGATCTTTTGGCGGATGGGGGCATTCAACGTATATGGATGCCCTGCAACTGGCCATGGATGCGGATGTCAGTCGTGTTGGTTTTTTTCACACCAACCAGGAACGAACCGATCGGGAAGTGGATGATATGGTTGGCCAGGCCCGGCAGTGGATTGGCGCTCAAAATCGATCCACCAAGTGTTTGGCAGTGGCTGCTGACATGGAGTTTGAATTATAGGTATGGATAGACTGATTGACAAAGCCGCCGAAGACATAGCGGCGGCCCGCTCGGTAACCGCACTGACTGGCGCGGGCGTTTCCATCGAGAGCGGTATCCCGCCGTTTCGGGGCAAGGGCGGGCTCTGGGAAAAAATTGACCCGATGGAATACGCCCATATTGACGCATTTCGGCGCGACCCGGAAAAAGTGTGGCAGGTGCTCATCAAGTCGATGGCGGATGTGCTTGGTTCGGCCCGGCCCAATGATGCCCATTTCGGCCTGGTCCGGCTGGAAAAGATGGGGAAGTTAAAGACAGTCATCACCCAGAATGTGGACGGGTTGCATCAGGCTGCCGGGAATACGGATGTCATCGAGTTCCACGGCAGTTTTGCCCGGCAATGCTGCACCGATTGTGGTAAACAATGTCAATCCTCGGAAGTGAATATGGACGCTATTCCCCCCCGCTGTCAATGCGGTGGTATTTACCGGCCGGACTGTGTTTTTTTCGGCGAGATGATCCCTCCCGATGCGCTGCTGCGATCCCGGGCGGCGGCCGCATCCTGCGATGTGATGCTGGTCATGGGGACTTCGGCCATGGTTCAGCCGGCAGCCCACATGCCGGTACTTGCCCGGGAAAACGGGGCCAGAATCATTGAAATCAATCCGGAATCCACCCCCCTGACCGGCTCGGTCAGCGACTGCTTTATTCCGGGAAGCGGCGGCCGTATCATGAACGCGATTTTGGCTCGCCTGGAAAGGCTCTGTGGACCAGTCCATGAATGAATCGATGCTTTCCTGGGTAAAAAACATCCGGTTATCTCCCCCCTCGCTGGCCAATAATACCGCCGATGTGGATCGGCTGGTTGATGCGTTGAAGGCAGAGCTGCAGACGGATCATATTCGAGTCGATCACGACCTCATGCAGGCCGTACCGTCGCTGATTCGGCAATGCCGGTATCACCTGCGCTGCATCTTGTTCGAGGACGCCGGTCAGTGGCTGCTGGTGGGACTTGCCGACGGGGCCGGTGACCGGGGCGTGGCAGGCGTGGCCATTGACCTTGGAACCAGCCGGGTTGTCCTGCGACTGGTGGATCTGGCCGATGGCACCATTCTGGATGAAACCGTTTTTGACAACCCCCAGGCCGAGGTCGGGCCGGATGTGCTGACCCGTACCCATTATGCCGACTCCGCTGAAAAACTGACGCATTTACAGCACCTGATTGTTGATGCCGTTAATGAACACACAGAGCTTCTTTGCCGTCAGTGCAACCTGCGGCCCACCGATGTCTACCTGCTTTCCGTGGCGGGCAATACGGTTATGACGCATCTGTTCATGGGCCTTGACCCCCGCTTTATTATCCGTGAACCGTATATCCCGGTAGTGAACCGGCCGGGCGTTCAACGGGCGGCCGATATGGGGATTCACGCGGATGCCGGCGCCCGGATATTTATTTTTCCCAACATCGGCAGCTATTTCGGAGGGGACCTGATTGCCGGTGTGCTTTCCTCGGGGCTGCATAAACAAAAAGAGACAAGCATCCTGGTGGATGTCGGTACCAATGCCGAAGTGGTCGTTGGCAACCGCGACTGGCTCATGGCCTGTGCCGGTGCGGCGGGGCCTGCGCTGGAGGGCGGTGTCTCCCGCATGGGAATGATGGCGGGGCCCGGAGTGATTGAACGTGTACATATCGACGTCGATACGGGAAAGTGGGATCTGAAAACCATTGACGATGCCCCGCCGGTGGGGATTTGCGGGTCGGGAATGATCGATCTGGCCGCCCAGCTTTTTCTGGCCGGGATGCTCGATATTCGCGGCAAGCTGGTTGCATCGGCCTGCGCGGGTCGGCTTGAAAAAGAAAACGGCCTGCATCGGCTGGTGGTTATTCCCGCATCGGCATCGGCCACCGGCGAGGCCCTGACCATCAGCCAGGCGGATATCGACAGCCTGATCCGTTCCAAGGCGGCCATGTATACCATCCTCGAAACCATTACCAGTCATGTGGGCATGGGTTTTAACGATCTGCACACGTTTTTTATCGCCGGAACGTTCGGCTCCTTTATCGATCCGGTGTCCGCCATTGCGATCGGCATGATACCTGATCTGCCCCTGTCTACCTACCGGTCTCTGGGAAACAGTTCCCTTGAAGGGGCGACCATGGCCCTCTTGTCCCGGAACGTGCCTGCCGAAATTGATCGGATCAGGAACCGGATCACTTACATGGAGCTCAATGTAAACCAGGATTTCATGAACCGCTTTTCGGCGGCCAGGTTTTTGCCCCATACCGATCGGTTACTCTTTCCGTCGGTGAAAATTCTGCAGAAAGGATAAAGGCCTGTCTGTTTTTTTCAACGACCGGCCTGACAGGATTTCGGTATGGATACGTTTCAGTTACGGGGTTGCCTCAACCCGGGCGGGCAGATATAAAGATTCCCGGGCGCTGTTAAAGGCGGCTGACACCCGGTTGTACCGTTAAAATAAAACCGGACCGCTTGACTCCCAGACCACTTGACTCCCGGACCGCTTGACTCCCGGACCGCTTGACTCAATGGATACAGGCACTTGGTGTAGCCATCAACTTTTTTGCCATGGATGAAAGGAACCGGCAATTCGCGCTGAATGTGTAACCGGCTGTCGGTGTTTGTGAAAACGTCGACTGCGACGATACCCGGGTTTTCCCATTTTTTAAAATGATGACCGAATCGATTGATAAAAACAGGATCTGCCCGATATGCGGGGCGAAAACCCCGCCCTTGTGCCTTCCGTTCAGCGGCGGGGGGCACGTGGGATCGCTGATAGACGATCTTGAGGGTATTGATTCTCCGCCGGGGTATATATTTGTCGGGGCCAACGGGCTTATCCTCAACGCGGATCCGGCCAGTGCGGCGCTTCTCGGGTCGGTACAGATTGCACTCATCGAAAGGCCGTTTACCCTTTTTATCCGGCCTGGGGATCTGGCTGATTTTTTTATCCACCGGAATGCCCTTTTTGCCACCCACGAAGAACAAAACTTTGAAATAAAACTACGAAAAAAAGATCGCTCATTTTTTCACGCCAAACTTAAATGCACTTTTATCCGGAACTGGAAAAGAAATACCGACTGCATGCGGATTTCCATCCGGGATTATACCCGACGCCGGCAGGCGCTGGACCAGTTGGGATACTGGCAGGACATCGAGAACATTGCCGGCAATATTACCACCCGGTTAATTCGCTGTCCGGCCAGGGATATTGATGCCAGCTTGAGTCGTGAGTTGAAAACCCTGGCGATGTTCACTGAAGTTGAGCGGACCTACCTGGCTGTTTTCGATGAAACGGTAAAGGTGCTCACCCTGACGCATGAATGGTGCGCCTCGGGCGTCATTCCGATTCAGGGAGACAAGAAGAGTATCGACCTGGATCAGATCCCCGGTCTGAAACGGGCGGTTTTCAGTGGAAAGCATCTGCAGGTCAACGACGTCGGCGATGAACCCGGTGACTGGGCGCTTGAGCTGGACCGGTTCCACATGGATGGGACACGGGCATTTGCCTACTTTATTTTACGGGAAAAAGACGTTGTCCATGGTATTATCGGGTATGACTCGGGTTGCAGACAAGATCAATGGGATCAGGAGATAGTCCATTTATTCCAGTTTGCCGGGCAGGCTTTTTTAAATGCAGTTTCCCGACGGGAGGACGAATCCGCCTGGCTGACTCGGCACGACCAGGCGCCCAAACGGTCTGATCAGCGTATTGCCTCACCGGGTCCCCCGGCGGGCGGCCCCGCAGCACAACCGGGAAACACCCCACCGGTTAAATGGGATATACCTCTTGAGATAGAAGAAATAACAGAGACAGGGGAAATCCATGAAAAATATAGCCTCATGGATATTCAGCGCGAGAAGGCCACGAAACCGGAATGGAAATACGTCGGCGTCGATCGTGACTCCCCCTTACCCGAAATATTGAAATTTTCGATAATTGACGGGAAGATGATCATCACATGCCCGCAATGTGCGCAACAGGATCAGGTCATCCCGAAGCATCTCAAGGAGATCGGCAAGATCGTCAGGGCCACCTGTCCTTGCGGGTTTCAATTCAACCTGACGTCCGAGATGCGTTCGTTTTATCGCAAAGCGGTCGATCTGGAGGGGGTGTTTCTGCTGACAAAAAGCAAGCACCTCTTGTCTGATTCCACCGGTTATGCCGGTAAAATGCGTATTACCAATTTATCTAAAAATGGGGTTGGATTTATCACCGACGCCCCCGGCCGCCTGAGTCCCGGCGACCAGGTTCGGGCCAAATTTACCCTGGATAACCATGTGCGGTCGTTGATTACGAAACAGGTTCTTATCAAAAACGTAACCGGTCACAGCGTGGGGGGGCAATTTCTCGGATCGGACAAAAATGATATTACCCTGGGATTTTACCTGATGTGATGAAGCGTTACTGAAAATGGATTCAGATCGACCTGCCTGTATTTTCGTAAAATATTGATTATATGTAAACATAGAATGTTATGCCTGAATTGCCGGAAGTTCAAACCGTAGTAGATGATCTGTTAAAAGCGAAACTCGTCGGAAACTCGATCATTCGCGTTCAGGTGTTTTATCCCCGTATCATTGCCGAACCGGCCGCCGCACGGTTTCGAAACCGGTTAACCGGTTTGACGGTGACCGGTATCCGGCGCCGGGGAAAATATATCATTCTCGATCTGTCCGGATTGAGCCATCTTCTGATCCATCTGCGAATGACCGGGCATCTGTATCTCGATACGGGAAAGTCCCGGCGGGGTGCGCACGATCATATCGTCTTTACGCTTTCGGATGGCCGGAGGATGCGATACCACGACCCGCGAAAATTCGGCCGGCTTTCCCTGGTGAATGACCCCGGAAAAATCCTGGACAGGCTGGGTCCCGAGCCGTTGTCACGGGCTTTTACCGCCAGGGCGCTTTCGCGGCTGATGGCACCGCGCAGGCGGATGTTGAAACCGTTGTTGCTGGATCAGACCTTTATCGCAGGCCTGGGCAATATCTATGTTGACGAAGCGCTTTGGGAAGCATGCCTGCACCCGTGCCGGAATACCTCTACCCTCGACACCCGCGATATCAAACGACTCCACAGGGCGATTCGGCGTGTGTTGCGGCGTGGGATCAGAAACGGGGGCACGACGCTGGGCCGGGGGGAAACGGGATTCAGCTCGGTCACTGGCCGCAGCGGAGACAATAAAAGAGAGTTGCGGATTTTCCGCCGCCTGGATGCGTCCTGCCCGCGATGCCGTGGGGCCATTCGCCGATTGATTGTGGGCCAGCGGAGTTCGTTTGTCTGTGAGACCTGTCAGCCGGTTTGTGAGACAGGGGAAAAATAGATCCGATATCGGTTTTTTACAATACGTAAAATATTCCTGCAGGAGATGGCATGCCTTTAGCCTTTCATTCGCTCAGCCACGGCAACGTGGCGTTTGGGTTTTTTAATATCGAATCGGATATGCTGCTTCTGGAAAAATACTTCTTTTTTTCAACGGTGTTCTGCCGCTGTTTATCCCGGTATGCGCATCAGGCAGACAACCCGCCGCCAACTGTTTTTCTGCCCGGATTCGTCATCGACCTGCCGGAGAATATCGGCGACTTGATGGGCGCCATCCATGGGATTCGTTACACCGGATTTATCGGTGATGTCTACCGCCGGTTTCCGTTTCCCGGCGATCCCCGCGATTTCAGGCAAAACCCTCTCGGCGCTGATTCCCAGGAGACCCTGAAGTCTCTCATCGTGCCATATGCCCGCGGCATCGATATTCCCATGGCCGAGAGGGCGGATGGATACGAAATCGCCATCGGTGATTATCGATTCAGCCGGTCATCCTTTCATCAGTTGATCCAATACGTCTGGAAAGGCGGGTATCCCCGCTGGAAAGACAATCTTCAGCCAGATTATGTCCAGGCCATGAAAGCATCCCTGCTGCAGTCCCGGCGGCATATGTTTGATGGGTTGGATTAAACAGGACCCGCTCTCTTTTTACGGCGTCTGTTTTGGCCCTATGATTGCTTTGACGGGTTTTATCGTTTGTATCTAACTAAAATTACGGTAAAAGGCAATATTGACAATTCTCCGGGAATCCGGTATTTAGCGGTTACTGGATAGTGACCCGGATGCGATTTTTCGATCGTCATCTGCATCGTCGGCCGTGGCGATGGAAGTGCCCCGGGGAGAATTATTTTTAATTAAACATGGCCGGATAAGACTCTGCGACGCCGGTAAAAGCATGCCGGATGGGTGTTGCGGGAACGGGTCGGAATTCCTTCAGGGCCGGTGCTGGATCCGGCCACCTGGTTTTTATCCGGTTTAAGAACTGCTGCCCATGAATCTGCCAACGCTTATCGCCTGTCACGAATGTGACCTTCTCCATCGCACTCAGCCTGTTCCGAGCGGGCAGACGGTCCGTTGCTGCCGGTGTGGTGCCGTGCTGGCCCGTACCCGGGCAAACTATGAAGAACGTATCCTGGCACTGACCCTCACCGGCCTGATTCTGTTTCTCATTGCCAATCTTTTCCCCTTCCTGTCTTTCAGCCTGGAGGGGCAGATTCGTCAGATCACGTTATTATCGGGGGTGGCTGTGCTTTATTCTCAGGGGCTGTGGGCGGTTGCGGGGCTGGTTCTGGTGACGATTTTTCTGGCACCGCTGTCCCAGATTGTCGGGTTGTTGTATATTTTCATTCCCCTCTATTTTCGAAAACCGGCGGTTTTGTCCCCCGTCGTTTTCAAAATGATTCAAAAACTGCGGCCGTGGAGCATGATGGAGGTATTTATGCTGGGCACCCTGGTGACGGTTGTGAAATTATCAGAGATGGCCACGATTATTCCCGGTGTGGCTTTATATGCCCTGTTTGCCCTGGTTTTCGTTTTGGCCGCCGTAACTGCCGGTATGGATCCCCACCGGTTCTGGCAGCAACGGGAGCTGCAATGAACGTTTCTGCCATATCCAGCCGGAAAGCTGCGATGATCGCCTGCCACGATTGTCACCTGTTGTGCCGGGCGCCGGAAAACCCCGGCGCTGTTCCGGCAAGGTGTCCGCGCTGCCATGCCCGTCTTCATACCCGCAAGGTGAACAGCATATCCCGGACATGGGCATTTTCCATTGCCGCCGCGCTGTTTTATCTCCCGGCCAATCTGCTCCCCATTACCCATACGGTTCAGATGGGGCTTCCCCGGTCGGATACCATTATCAGTGGCGTTTTATATTTCATTAAAACCGGAATGTGGGGGATTGCCCTGATAATATTTGTGGCCAGTATCCTGATCCCCCTGCTGAAGCTGGTTGTTTTATTCTATCTGCTGATTTCGGTCCATTGTCGATCTTCCTGGCGGCCAAGGGATCGTACCCGCCTCTTCCGGATCACGGAGGCCATCGGACGGTGGTCCATGGTCGATATCTTTGCCGTGACGATCCTGGTCGGGCTGGTCAAACTGGGGGTGGTTGCCGAAGCCGATGCCGGCCAGGGGGCCCTTTTTTTTGCGGCCGTGGTTATCACTACCATGCTGGCGGCGATGAGCTTTGATCCCCGCCTGATTTGGGACGCGCTGGAGTCAGATGATGCATAAGGACATACCGACCATGGATAATCTCCCGGAACCTGTTGTGCGGCCTAGCGGGCGGAAAATATCGCTGGTATGGCTGATACCGATAATCGCCGCCTGTATCGGTGCCTGGCTGATCTATCGGGCCGTTACGGAAATGGGACCGGAAGTGACCATTTCCTTTGAGTCGGCTCAGGAACTTGAGGCCGGAAAAACCAGGGTTAAGTATAAGGAAGTCGAACTCGGCAAAGTGGTTAAAATACTTCTGAGCGATGATCAGAGCCATGTGCTGGTTCATGTTCAACTGGACAAACAGGCCGAAGGGCTGCTTTCTGAAAATACAAGATTCTGGGTGGTCCGGGCCCGGGTGGCGGCCACGGAAGTAACCGGGCTTTCGACCCTGTTTTCCGGTGCCTACATTGCCCTTGACCCCGGACAGCCGGGTGCCTTTACCGATCATTTCAAAGGGCTCGAAACACCCCCGATTGTCACGTCCGGTATGCCGGGCCGCCATTTTACCCTGGTAACCGGACAGCGGGGGTCCCTGGATGTGGGCTCACCGGTCTACTACCGCCAGATTAAAGTGGGAGAAGTGGTGGCATATGACCTCGGCCCTGAAGGAAAAATGGTAAGGTTTAAGATATTTATCAAGGCGCCCTATCACCAGTATGTGTTTAAGAATACCCGGTTCTGGAATATCAGCGGCTTTGATTTTTCTCTGGATGCTCATGGGGTGAAATTGAAGGCGGAATCACTTTCGACCCTGTTAATGGGAGGGATTGCTTTCAGCCTGCCGGAAAGTACCGGCAGGGGAGACCCGGCAGGAGAAGAAGATGTATTTACGCTCTATGCTGACCTTGCGGCCAGCCAGGTAAAACATTATTCTTTTAAAACGCGCTGGAAACTGAATTTCAAGGGGTCTGTCCGGGGACTGGCCGTGGGGGCTCCGGTTGAATTTCGGGGAATACCCATCGGAAAGGTTGTGGATATCAGCGTTGAGTTCGACGAGAAATTATCGAAGTTTAATATTCCGGTCTTTATTGAGGTGGAACCGGAACGGTTGATTTCCAACCGGCCTCTATCGAAAATTGGGGAACTGAGACCCATCGTGGACCAGTTGGTCGCCAAAGGATTGCGGGCACAGTTGAAAACCGGTAACCTGCTGACCGGCCAGCAGCTGGTTGAATTTGATATATATAAGAATGCACCGGTGCGCCTGGCCGACTGGGATGCCTCTCCGTATCCCAGCCTGCCAACCATGCCGGGTCGCATTGAGACGGTCGGCAACCAGGTGTTTAAAATACTGGATAAACTGGAAGCAATGCCTCTGGGGAACATCCTGGCAGACATTCAGGATATTCTTCATAATATTAAAGGATTATCCCACTCCCCGGTATTGCCCCGGACACTTGCCCACCTGAATACCGTGCTGGATGATCTCGAAAAACTGGTGGATGGGTTCCATTCCGAGGTCACTCCCGAAATGGTCAAAACCCTTCAGCAGGCACAGCAGTCCCTCACCTCGGCCCGCACGATTCTGGATACCAATTCGGACCTTCAGTATTCAATCAGATCCGCCCTGGATGAAATATCTAAAGCGGCCCGCTCCCTGCGGTTGCTGACCGATTATATCGAACGTCATCCTGAGACCTTTATTTTCGGGAAGGAGAAGGAGTAATATGAATGCACCTGTCAGCCGGAGAATTGGCAGCGTCATACTTTTTAGCGCGGCCCTTTTTGTATGGGGATGCAGCGCGGTCTCACCGGCTGTCCAGTTTTATACCCTGAGTGCCATTCAGCCGGGGCCTGCGGACAAAATGGCATCAGACCTTAAGGTCGTTGTCGGTCCGGTCCGGCTTCCCGGATATCTCGATCGACCTCAGATGGTCTTTAGGACAGGTAAAAATAAGATCCAAATGGTCGAATACCACCGGTGGGCCGACTCTCTCAAAGAGAACATCACCTGGGGGCTGGCGGAGAATATAGGCATATTACTTAAATCGGACCATGTGTCAATGTACCCCCGGGAAACAGCGGATCATCCGGATTATCAGGTATTTATAAATATCCGTCAATTTGACGGCTGGTTTGGAAAACGGGTGCGGATCGGCGCGTACTGGACGGTACGGGTTTCCGGCCACCCGTCCATGACACCTTCGCGGCAGGAAAAAACAATCGTCGAAGAGCCTGTCGACGGAAAGACCCATCAGGACATGGTTGCCGCCTTCAGCCGGGCGATCGAGACATTGAGCCGGGACATTGCCGGGGTCATCCTGGCCATGGACAGACAAAACAGGTCATGATTGTGGTTTTTTAATGCCGTCAAACTGATCGGCCCAGGCGAGGAAGGTTTGCACTTTGTCCTCGCCGTAGGAAGAAAGGCTGGCAATAATTGCCTCAATGGACTTGGGGCGGCTGCCGCGTTTTTTGGAAAAAAATTTATCCGCGTAACAGATAATCTTCTCTTCAATGGATACCGGGCGCATGTCCCGCAGGGGCAGGGGCAGGTTGCGTGACAGGATATCATTTTTTCGGATGCCCGTCCCAACGTGCCGTTCACAGACCAGACCGTGGGCGGGGTATCCTCTCTCGTCCAGTAGTTGACGCCCCCGCACCCCATGGCATATGTAAGGGGCGTCACCATGACAACCGATATTTTTGGCCCGCGTAAGGAAAATACCGATATCATGGAGCCAGGCCGCCTGCCGGATAAATTCGATATCCGGAGAAAGATGGGGCAGCTTTTCGGCCGTAGTAACGGCCTTTTTCGCAACCGCTTCACCATGGCGCATGAAAATATCGTAAAGCCGGGTCCCCGGCTGATAAAATTCAGTGATGATTTTATCCGGGTTCATTACCCAGCCGCTCTTTTTCTGGATGGTCATTTTATGGGGTTTTTTTCATGAGCATCCCCTCGATAAACGGGTCCAGTCCGCCATCAAGGACATCGTTGACATTTCCTTTTTCGATATGGGTCCGGTGGTCCTTAACCATCTGGTAGGGGTGAAGCACGTAAGACCGGATCTGGCTGCCCCAGGCGATATCGTCTTTGCCGTTGTGGAGCTGCTGGCGTTTTTCTTCCTGCTTCAGTTTTTCCTGCTGGTACAAGCGGGACATTAATACTTTCATGGCCAGCTCGCGGTTCCGGTGCTGGGATTTTTCCTGCTGGCACTGGACGACGATTCCGGTCGGAAGATGGGTAATCCGGATCGCACTGCTCGTTTTGTTTACATGCTGCCCGCCGGCGCCACTGGCCCGAAACACGTCCACCCGGAGCTCCTTTTCTTCAATATCAATCACGATTTCGTCGTTCAGCTCGGGATAGACAAAGACCGAGGCAAAAGAAGTGTGCCGTTTGCCATTGGCATTAAAAGGCGAAATGCGTACCAGGCGATGGACGCCGGTTTCTGTTTTCAGGTATCCAAACGCATATTCACCGCTGACGGAAAAAGTGGTACTTTTGATACCCGCTTCCTCACCGGGCTGGTAGTCAATCATTTCTGATTTGAACCCGCGGCGTTCGATCCAGCGCAGATACATCCGGAAAAGCATCTCGGCCCAGTCCTGTGCTTCGGTACCACCGGCACCAGCGTTGATGGATACGATGGCATTGCTGGCATCGTCTTCTCCGTTTAACATCATGCTCAGGGAAAATGTATCCATCTGGTGCTCAAGGCCTTTGATCTGGGCCGTCACTTCCGCAAAAGCAGCCTCGTCCGATTCTTCCTCGGCCAGCTGAAGCAGAACGCCGGCTTCTTCCATTTCAGCGGTCAGGGCTCTCAGCTTATCCAGCTGGGCGGCAATTCGGGAACGTTCTTTTAGAAATGGTCTGGTGGCCGGCGGGTCATCCCAGAATCCATCTCTGGCAATGAGGGCTTCGAGTTCGCGGAGACGTTTTTCCTTGCTGCCTAAGTCAAAGATACTCCTTGGCCTGGTCCAGTTTCTGGCGAAGGGCATCAAGGGTTTGTTCAAGCTCGGTAGCCATTTTTCCTCCTCTGGTATAATTTCAAAATCAGATTCTGAGTATATTATTTATCTTTAAAAAAAGCCAGCCTGCTGCCGGTATTTGCAGGTCGGAAAAACCGGTTCAACTATTAATCGTGTTTCAGGAGGGGGAAGATGAAACGCCATGCGAACAATATTACCAGAATCACCAGGCAGGCATGGGGAAACCGGTATCCGGCCCGGACATAACCGGTTTTAATTGAAACAAGCGGGATCGACTGGCGGATGGCGGTGGCTTCGAAGAGGTTTGTTGGTTGACTGATCCGCCCGGCCGGATCAATAAAACCACTGATCCCCGTATTGGCCACCCGAACGAGAGCCCGCCGGTTTTCGACCGCCCGGAATACCGCCATGGAAAAATGCTGGTAAGGTGCGCTGGTTCGGCCGTACCAGGCGTCGTTGGTTAAGTTGACCAGAAACGCCGCCCCGTTTTCTACCTGGCGGCGGGCCAGTTCCGGGAAAATCAGTTCGTAACAGATCAGTATCCCGATCCGGTGGCCGCGCCAGAGAACGGTTTCTCCCATGGGGCCGGGCACAAAATCGCCAACCTGGGCCACGATTTTGCCCACGAAAGGCAAATATTTTTTAAAAGGGACATACTCGCCGAAGGGAACCAGGTGGGCCTTGTCGTATCGCGCCACCAGCCGTCCGGTTTTATCGATGAGAAACGCGCTGTTATGGTAAATCAGTCTTCCGTTGTTTTCAGCAAATGAAGGACTGCCGATAAGAAAATCGGTTCCCGTTGTTTTGATACCATCCAATACCACTCGGGTTAAAACCGGTTCCCGGGTCAGGTAAAACGGGGTGGCGCTTTCAGGCCAGACCACCAGGTCAGGCCGGGTTTCCCTGAACCGGGTGGAGAGGCGAAGATACTTTAAAACGGTGGAGAGGGCAAAGGCCGAATCCCATTTGACATCCTGGGCAATGTTCCCCTGAATGGCCGCAATCGACCGGGAGCCTGAATGGTTCACAAGCGCATCAATGGTCCGGATTTGCATGCGGCCATATCCGAGGGCAGAAATGATAGCGATGCTTAGAAAAATCGTCGACGCAAGAAACGATTTACCGGAGACCGGCCGGCCAAACCATTTTTCGTTGCCGAAAAAGCAGATACCCTGAAATATCCCCACATTGACGGAGACAATAAGAAAGGAAATGCCATACACACCGAGGATATCTGCGATCTGAATCAATGGAAGCTGCTTGAACTGGGTATATCCTAAAAATCCCCATGGCAGGCCGGAGAATAAAAAAGACCGGATAAATTCGAGGCTCGTCCAGGTCAACGGTATCAGGATCAGGCCGATCAATGGCGCCGGATGAAAACAGGTGACGAGCCATGCAAAAACGGCCGGGAAAAGGGCCAGGTAGGCGGCCAGCAAAAAGAGAATCGGTATGGCCAGCGTCCACGAAAGCCCCCCGTAGGCGGTCATGGTATGAACGAGCCAGTACATGAGGGATAAATAGTGGGCCAGCCCTGCAATGAATCCCAGTCGGAATCCGGTTCCGGCCGATATATCACCGGAAAGCGGCCAGAATAATGGGATCAGCGCACACCACGCCAACCCGGACAGGTTCAGGCTTGGAAACGCCCCGGTCAGCATCAGGCCGCTGACCAGGGCGGCTGCCGTTCGAATTTTATTATTTGGAATAATCATCAATTAGCAATGGGGCTTTGCGCGATCAATATATAGGGCCCGTCATGCCGGGTGGTATCATTTCGGTTCAGGGTTCTGCCGAGTGAGTCGAAAAGGGTGCGGTGATGCCGTTTCAGGTTGCGTAAAAACTTTTTGATTGTTTTAACGAACAACCCGATCCGGCCCAGGTGCCGCATGTTGGATCTGATGTGCACGGAGTTCATACGTTGCTTTTCCAAACCTGTCTTAAAAAGGGCCGTCATCGTTCGGATCACCCTCACGTTCTTTGAATGCGTTTTTAGCCCTGGTTTTAACCCGGTCCCGTTTTTTGTCAAGTTCTATAGAACCTGTCTATATTAACCAAGTTCGCTGTTTTTGACCTAATAGATTAATACCAGCCCGTAAACGCCTGTCATTTTGGTCGGTTTCGCTTCATCATTGGTGGACGTCTGCGTCTTGTTCCATCGGGCAGTTTTGATAAGCCTGGCCACGTTGATTCCGAACCCGGACATGGAAGGTCTTGCGACGTGGGGATTTCTGCATTTCCGGTTTTCGGATAATACCCGGCAGTCGGAATAATCATAGCAGAAAATCTGTTTGCAGGATCCGCCGGCATACGCCCGGGCATTTAAAAACCCCATTTTGACAGCCTTTCGTTCGATACCGCTGGAAATCTCGTGGAGAAGCTGGAATATTTCGCGGCGATCACTGGAAAAAAGAATCTCGGACGGGACATCGATTTTGAAAAAAACAGCCCGGCTGAAATTTTTCAGCAATTTTCGGAATCCCGTTGGGCCGGTTACATGCGGTGGGCAGCTTGTCGATAAGCCGTAACACTTGCATCGCGGTTCCCGGCACATGTCCGCCAGGTTGTTCTCGACACTGATGTCATTCGTCGAAATTGCAGATGCTCTGGTCGCGCCGGCTTCCAGCGCATGTTGAATCAGCGTTTTCAGCTTTGCCGCCCGTACGGGCGGGGAGTTTGATTCAGGCGTTGATGGGTTTGTTAAAATAGTGGCTCCAATATACGATTCAATGGCCATTTGATACCGCCGACAACACTTTTTAAAACGATCATTAATGATTGTAGCACAAAGGGACAATTTTCAACAGGAGGGAAAGAGGGCGAGGATTCGAATTTCAGGAGCCTGACAGCAAAAAAAGCACCGGCCGGTAACCGGTGGTGCTTTTTTTGCTGCACAATCAATTCTGATCAGGCGTTTTCCCCGGCACCCAGCCAGCGGTAGACGCCCCCGGCCAGGAGGGCACCTGCAATAGGCGCTATCCAGAAAAGCCACAACTGAGATACGGCCCAGCTACCCTGAAAGATGGCAACGGCCGTACTTCGCGCCGGATTAACGGATGTGTTGGTAACCGGAATACTGATCAGATGAATAAGGGTAAGCCCCAGGCCAATGGCGATGGGTGCAAAACCCTGCGGTGCGCGATGGTCTGTTGCACCTAGAATAATGATCAGGAACATGAAGGTCATGACGATTTCAGTGACCAGCGCGGCCAGCAGGCTGTATCCACCGGGCGAATGTGCGCCATAGCCGTTTGATGCAAAGCCGGCGGTAACATCAAATCCGGCCTGGCCGGTCGCAATAATATATAATATCGCGGCACCGGTCAGCCCGCCGGCAACCTGGGCGGCAATGTAGGGGGCAAGTTCCGTTGCTGAAAATCTTCCGCCAGACCAGAGACCGAATGAAACGGCAGGGTTCAGATGACAGCCGGATATGTGTCCAATGGCAAATGCCATGGTTAATAACGTGAGGCCAAACGCTAAAGAAACACCCAGCAGCCCGATACCGACATCTGGGAAGGCCGCTGCCAGTACAGCACTGCCGCAGCCTCCGAGTACCAGCCAGAATGTGCCGATAAATTCTGCACCCAGTTTTTTTGTTAATGTCATTTCCTCCTCCTTATTAATGGGGTGTTAATTGATAAATCGGATACCAGGCTGACCTCGGTTTTCA
>QNYZ01000102.1 GCA_003973265.1 Deltaproteobacteria bacterium
TTTGAAAGACGCCTCCATTATAAAAAATGCATGGTTTATCGCCATCATCTTTTTCCTCTTTCCCGGGCTGGTCTCCCACGCATACGGGTTCACCCGTACTCAAAGACACCGTTTTCAACAATCGATTATTGACCGTCGCGCCCAGATCCATCCGAGATTTAGAAAACGCCTCCGTAAAGAAACAAAGTATATCATCGTTCACACGTCTGAAGGCGGCCTGAAAAGCACACTCAATGTGGTCCTGAAAGGAAAATCAGTACGGGGCCGGCGAATCAGTTACGGGGGACATGCCCACTATGTCATTGCCCGTGACGGTCGGACGTACCGGACCCTGGACAGGAGATACCGGGCAGACCATGCCGGGCGAAGCATGTGGCGGGGCCAAACAGACATCAGCAATGTTTCCATCGGCATCGAGCTTGTGGGATACCATTATATGGATATAACCGCCAGCCAGTATCGATCTGTCGGCACCCTGATCGATATTCTCAAGCGGGTATACAGGCTTAACGACCGGGACGTGCTCACCCATAGCCAGATTGCTTACGGTCGGCCCAACCGCTGGTTTAAAAGAAACCACCGCGGCCGTAAACGATGTGCAAAAAACTTCATTCGTTCAAAAGCCGGCCTTGGACCGGGGTGGGCCTACGACCCGGATGTGCGGGCGGGCCGATTGGCACCCGATCCCAAGCTTGCCGCTATTTTATATGCCAAAAGAGTGCCGCGCTCCGAAAAGATCGGGACCAACATCATTACCGCCAAAAATACCGCCTGGACCATTGCCGGAGAAGATTATAACTCCCCCACGACCTTATATAAACTCCCAAACGGGAAAATCATACCCGGGGATAAAATTAAAAACCGTATCGGCTGGAGCCGCATCCCTGAGAAAACAGTGGTGCTGCTCAACCAGGCTAAGATTCCTGTAAAAACAGGACCGATCAAGACCATCACTGATGGCCTGTCTGCCTGGACATTGGCAGGCTCCGCCTACAACCGGAAAACAACCTTTTATTTTTTCCCCAATGGTACCGTTAAAAACGGCAGGCAGATCTCGGACTGGGACGGGCTGCCCACACGAACAAAAATGCTGGTCGGGTATCGAAATAACGGCAGGATTTCCAAGGCCACCCCCCCGTCCAGCCTTGCCGGCGGCCGATACAATCACCGCGCCACCATCTACTACTTTCCCAATAAAGTTTTACTGCCTGGAAATATCATTAAAAACTTTAAAAAATTTCCTGCCGGCGTTCAAGTTTACCTGCCTGTAAAAAAATCCTAGCCAGGTCAAAGGTGAGTTTACCCTGCTGGTCGATGATGCCGGCGTATATTTTTCTTGCATGCAGGTCGATACCGCAGTAATATTTATGCTGCCGTGGGTAGAATCTCATCTGGAACCTCCTTTCGGTCAAATGGGTATTATCCTGGACGAGACATGCCCTTTTGGCTAGCGGGTTTATACGGATTTGGCAATCAAGCGGTTCTATTTTCATGGCACTGAGCAGATAAGGTGTCCGTGCGGGAATGGGACCCAAATTGCACGTCGGAGCACGGACAGCTTATCTGCGTCGTCGTAATCTGGCATATTCATTCTGCCGGTCTTCCGGCAAGGCCATCACTAGTATCATGATGACTTACCTGGCCAAGGGCAATTGCACCATCTCCATCGGCATGACGACCGTTTCCACACTGGCCGCCATTCTGATGACGCCGCGGCATGGCCCTTCCGGTCGGCGGGTGGGGCCGCTGGCACATTGTCGCGGGGCTTACCACGGTCTTTATCTTCAACCTCCGCCTCCCTCCCGCAGATATGCCGGTTTAGCGCCTGATGGCCCGCTCTTTTAAAAATAGACTGATTTTTTTACCGGGCAACGACCCGGCAAGCATATGAAAAAAGGCTGCCATGCAATTCATCGAAACGATTTCTTCTATCCGTATCCAGGACCTGGTCGATATCCTTTTCCTGACGATCTTCACCTACCACCTCTACCTCTGGTTCCGTGGCACCAAAGCGTTGAAAGCGCTGATCGGCCTGATGGCGATGGGCGTTATTTTCACCATTGCCCAGACCTGGGGACTTTTCCTGACGACCTGGGTTTTTCAAATCCTGTGGCAGGTATTAATCATCCTGCTGATTATTTTATTCCAGCCGGAGATCCGCCAGGTACTGGAAAAGGTCAATCCGTTTCAGGGTTACGACTGGCGCGCAGGAACCAATGCAATCGGCTGGATCAACGATCTCGCCGAGACCTGCTTTCATATGGCCAGGCAGGGCATGGGCGCGCTATTGATCATTGAACGGTCCGAACGGATAGACGAGCTGCTGACCGGCGGTATTCCGATCGAGGGAGACCCGCGCAGGGAACTGCTACTCAGCATTTTCAATAAATATTCGCCGATCCATGATGGCGCAGTAATTCTGCGCCGGGGAAAAATGGTATCCGTGGCCAATTATCTCCCCCTGACATCGACGGAAGGCCTGCCCCAGGCATGGGGAACCCGACACCGTGCCGCCCTGGGGTTAACGGAAAAAAGCGATGCCTGGGTCCTGGTGGTATCCGAAGAACGGAGAGAAGTATCCCTGGCCCGGAACGGCTATATCGGCGGTATCGAAAGCCAGGATGACCTCAAAGACCTTCTCCATCGGGCCCTTTACCCTGAACAATCGCAGAAAAAAGGGCTGCTGGACCATCTGCGCCGCATGGTGACCCAGAGATGGCCGGTTAAGCTGGGCACCCTGGCGCTGGTCAGTATTGTCTGGTTGATGTTTGCCGGCCAGCAGGACTTTGAAGTGACCTTCAAGGTACCGGTGGAAGTAGAAAACCTGCCGCCGCGCCTTGAAATTGTCGAGCCGTTGAAACCGACCGTCTCTATCACCGCCCGGGGGCTCCGCAAAGACGCCAGTGTGCTTTCACAGCGCAACGTGAGCGTTAAACTGAATTTATCCCATGCCAGCCGGAACCGGAATACCTTTCGCATCACCCCTTATCACATTATCCTGCCCAATAATCGGATCGATATCGTTAAAATCAAACCCGGCAAAATAAAGTTCACCTTTTCGGGCAGGCCCAGGTAACCCGAGGGTTTCCGGGTGCCGGTTGGAAAAAGATACGGCCACCGGCCGGAACGGGTGTGGACAACCGGGCCGGCGGCATGCTAAAAGTGCCCTTTGCCGTCGCCTTGTAAACTGCGGCAAAAAAATAGTTGCAGGCAGTAACCGGGCTTTGCATTAAAACCTTAACAGACTGAAATAAATAATGAAAATAACGCACGTATGGTTTGATATCGGATATACCCTGTTGTATATGAAACGCGAAGTTACCTACCAGAAGGCCTTGCGGGCCTTTGGGGCTGATATCCCGGTGGACATCCTGGAAAAGGAGTTTCACATCGTCGACAAGCTCTTTATGCGGGAATATCCCGGTGTGCTTCTCAAGGGCCGGGGAGTCTATATGCCGTGGTTTCTCGGCATCCTGAATTATCGCCTGGGTATCAGCATCAATCTGGCCGAACTGGATGCCCATTGGGAAAAAATCCAGATGGACACCGATAACTACTGGGTGCCGTTTGGCAATGTCCAGACGGTACTGGCCGACTTAAAAGCGGACTCGCGACGCCTGGGGGTGATTTCCAACTGGGATGACACGGCCCGGGATATATTGAAAAATGCCGGTATCGCGGGTTATTTTGATTTTTTTATCATCTCCGCCGAGGTCGGTATCAATAAACCCGAGCCGGGTATATTCGAAAAAGCATTTGAGGCCGCCGGTGTTGACCCGCGCCAGTGCCTCTATATCGGCGACAACTACTACGACGATGCCGTCGGCAGCAAGAAAGTCGGGATGCCGGTATTAATTCTCAATCGCTTTGGTACGCTGGGCGTTGAGGAGATCAAAGACGTCCCCATTATCCACGACTTGACCCAGGTAAAGGATTACCTGGCATAAGAAAGGACCCATCCCCATGGAAAAAACCGTCATCGCCATTGACCGGGGCGCCTCTTTCGCCGATTTCGCTGTCGTTGAAAACGGGCGGCTGGGCGATTATCTGAGCGTTGAAACCCGAAACTGGGATACCATTAACGCGACGCTCAAACAGATCCGGGAAAAACACAAAACCGATCATCTCGTCTTTACCGGTTCGACGGCGCAGATGCCCGACGATTTACAGCGGCAGGTCGTGGTTGTACCCGAAATCGAAGCCATCGGGTCCGGCGGCGCCGCCCTTGCAAATCAGAGTACGTGTCTGGTGGTCAGTATGGGAACGGGCAGCGCAATGGTGCATGTCAATAAAAATACGGCGGCCCATGTGGGCGGCACCGGTGTGGGGGGCGGGACAATCAAGGGCCTGGCATCGCTGCTATGCGATGTGGATGACCCGGCGGTACTCGAAAAGCTGGCCCTGTCGGGAAAATCGGCCCACCTGAACATGACCATCGGCGACCTGGGCCTCAACGATTTGAGCTTTCTGCCGGCGGATGCCACGGTCGGCAATTTTGCAAACATCAAGTCGGACCGGATCGAAGACAGAGCGGCGGCCATCCTCTCCCTGGTAGGGGAAACCATTGGTATTATCGCCTCCTTGTGCGCCCGTGAATGTAAGTGCCGGGACGCCATTATTGCGGTGGGAAAGGTATCAACCAACAAATCCATCCGCCATACACTCGGTCACGTGGGCAGGCTCTACCAGACCCAGTTTATTTTCCCTGATCACCCCGAGTGCGCCACCGCGTTCGGCGCGGCCACCCGGTACCTGCAGGGCGATAAGGCAGCCGGATAACAAAAGAAAGGAATGGCCCATTAAGATCACAATCATCGGCTGGTGGGGAGCGTATCCGGGCCCTGGCGAGGCGACATCGGGCTACCTGCTGCAGTCCGGCGGTCTCAATCTCCTCATCGATTGCGGCTCCGGCATACTCGGCCAGATCCAAAAAACCATTTCACTCGATGAGATCGATGCGGTGGTCCTGTCGCATTACCACGCCGATCATGTGGCCGATCTGCCCTGCCTGCAATACGCGGCCCGGGTAGCCATGGACCTGGGCACCCGTCAGGCCCCGCTCTCCATTTACGGGCATGCCGAAGACTCTTTTTTCGACACCCTGAATTATCACCATTACACCGCGGGTCATCTAATCGATACAAAAACCGATCTGCACCTGGGTGATATGACCTTGACCTTCACCCGTAATGTTCATCCGGCCCCCTGTTTTTCCATGCGGATTCGAAAGAAAAACCGGATTATCGCCTATATCTCCGATACCGAATGGACGGACAGTCTGGTGGACGTGGCCAGGGATGCCGATCTGCTGATATGTGAAGCCAGCCTGTACAACGCGTACCAGGGCATGGTGCCCGGCCACCTGACGGCGGGAGAGGCCGGCCGTATCGCCCGCCAGGCGAAATCCGGCCACCTGGTCTTGTCGCATCTGCCGCATTTTGGTCATCACCGGGACCTGCTCAAACAGGCAGCCGCTGTTTACGACGGCCCGGTTGAACTGGCACGAACGGGAAGGATTTTACCGGTAGCATCGGGCTGATTTTAGAAGACTTGAATTAAGAAAGGAGACCGGTCTTATTTTACTCTTTGCCCTCAGACGTTTCGGCCGGCTGATTCTGACGGTCCTGATTATTTCCACGATTGTCTTTCTGGTGATCCGCGTTATCCCCGGTGATCCGGCGCTGACCGTCGCGGGTGTGGATGCCTCGGAAAGCGATATCGCCGCGATCCGGGCCAAACTGGGTACGGATAAACCCCTGGCCGCCCAATATGGGCAATGGCTCCTGGATGTCTTCCGCTTCGACTTCGGCCATTCACTCACGTCCGGCCGCCCGGTCACCCAGCTGATCCTGGAACGCTTTCCCCTGACGTTGTCTCTCGCCGTTTTGGGAATTATTCTCTCGGTCTTAATCGCCATCCCCCTGGGGGTGATATCGGCGGTACAAAGGTGGTCCTTCTGGGATTACCTGGGGATGCTCTTTTCCCAGGCGGGCATGGCCATACCGAGCTTCTGGCTCGGCATTTTACTTCTTCTGCTCCTTTCCATCAAGTACCGGGTATTTCCGCTGTTTGGTTCGGGAAGTTTTAGTCACCTCGTCCTGCCCTCGGTTTCGCTGGGGATTGCCCGGGCGGCCGTTTTGCTCCGCCTGACCCGGGCATCGATGATCGAAGAGCTCAGCAGGGAATACATCATTACCGCCCGGGCCAAGGGACTGACCGAACGCATGGTCAACTACAAGCATGCTCTTAAAAACGCATTGCTGCCGGTCATCACCATCGCCGGTATCCAGCTGGGGTATATGCTCGGCGGGGCGATTATCATTGAGCAGGTTTTTTCCCTGCCGGGCCTGGGCCGCCTGTTTCTGTTTGCCGTTTACCAGCGCGATTTTCCGCTGATCCAGGGCGGTGTCGTGTTTGTGGCGTTTGTGTTTTCGTTTATTAATTTTTCGGTTGATCTTTTATACAGTCTGCTTAACCCGCGGATACGGATTACTTAGGGAAATGCAGAAGGATTTGGGGGACCGAGGGGACAAGTGCAATCTACGAAAGAACCCGGTTTGGGTCTTTCCGGTTTGGGTCTTTAGGGATCAACCGAAACTTTCCAGCCGGATCGACAGGAGATCTGCATTGAATTGGAAAACGGGACATATCCTTAGAAAAACCCTTGAATTCCTGACTCCTGAACCCCTTGAACCCTGTTGATCGTATTAATTGAATAATAACTTAATATTATACAACATTCATTCACAAAAAAACAATATCACCATGGACCCTGTTTTGCTCGATATACAGAACCTGGATGTCAGCTTTGTCAAGCCTGAAAAAAGTGCACATGCGCTCCGGGGCATGGATCTGACCATTGAATCCGGCGAAATCCATGCCCTGGTCGGTGAATCCGGGTCCGGAAAAACCGTGACATCCATGGGCATCATGGGACTGATCCCCATGCCGCCCGGCCGGATCAATGCGGGCCGTATCGTCTTCAAGGGAACTGATTTAACCGGATTGTCTCAGGCAAAAATGCGTAAAATCCGGGGCCGGCAGATCGGCATGGTGTTCCAGGAACCGGCCAGGTACTTCAACCCGTCGCTGAAGATCGGCGAACAGATCGTGGAGATGCTGATGCTCCACCTCGGTCTGGATAAAAAAAAGGCCATCGATCAGGCCCTGTCATTTCTCGATGTGGCAGGAATGGTAAGAAGCAGACGGGTGCTGAACAGCTATCCCCACGAGCTGTCCGGCGGCATGAAACAACGGGCCATGATCGCCATGGCCATCTGCTGCCATCCCGCACTGTTAATTGCCGATGAGCCCACCACGGCGCTGGATGTGACCCTCCAGCGCCAGATCCTGCAGTTGATCCGGGACCTGAAAAAACAATTTGACATGGGCATCCTCTTTATTTCCCACAACCTCGGCATTGTCCGCGAGATTGCCGACCGGATATCGGTGATCTATGCCGGCCGGATTGTAGAGTCGGCCCCCCTAAACGCGTTTTTTGATCATACGCGGCACCCCTATACCCGGGCATTGCTGCGATCTATCCCCAGTGCAAAAAAAAGGGGGCAGCGTCTGCAGGCCATTTCCGGCCAGGTACCCGATGCCGAAAATATCCCCCCCGGCTGCAGTTTCCATCCGCGCTGCCGGCAGGCCGAAACCGTCTGCCGCCGGGAGATGCCCCCAACCATTTCTTACGGAAACGGCCACCAGGCGGCCTGCCACATGATTGATGCCCATGAATAGATATATCGACATAAAAAATCTGGAAAAAATATTTTACGGGCGCGGCCTGATCAACCGCCAAAAAAATGCCGTCACAGCCGTTGACCGCGTCAGTTTCGGTATCGAAAAAAACCATGTTTTCGGCCTGGTCGGCGAATCCGGTTGCGGCAAAACCTCTCTGGTCCGCGCCCTTTTGTATCTCGACCCGCCCACGGGTGGCGAAGTCTGGGTGGACGGCACCCGGCTGGGGGATCTGTCGAAAAAAGAGATGCGATCTTTCAGAAAACGGATGCAAATCGTTTTTCAGGATCCCAACAGCGCCCTCAACCCGAAGATGACCATTGAGGACAGTCTGCAAGAGGGGCTGGTCAATCGCGGAATGGCCGCCGGTGACCGAAAAAAGCGGATCATCCGAATCCTCGAACGCGTCGGGATTTCCCCGTCCCACCGCAAGCGGTATCCACACGAATTTTCCGGCGGACAAAAGCAGCGGATCGTCATTGCCCGGGCGCTGGCCATGGCGCCCGATTTTCTCGTACTCGACGAGCCGGTCTCCAATCTCGATGTGTCTATCCAGGCCCAGATCATCAACCTTTTGCAGGACATACGGGCGGAATTTGATCTGACCTATCTGTTCATTTCCCACGATCTGAACCTGGTTGCCTACCTGAGTGATCAGATTGCAGTGATGTACCGGGGCCGCATCGTTGAGATCGGATCCACCGATGAAATCATGGAAAACCCGCTGCATCCGTACACGCTCAAGCTCTTTTCGTCTATCCCCGGCATTGAGCCCCATGAAGCCGCCGACACGCTTGCCCCCTCGCTTGAATCGCCCGGCGATACCGGCAAAAAAAAGAGAGGGTCACTAAAAGGGTGTCACTATACCGAGACCTGCCCCCGCAAGGGGTCTGTCTGCCAATCGCAGGTGCCGCCACTGACCCTCATTGAGGGCAGCCATGCCGTCGCCTGCTTTAAAATCGGATCGCTGCCGGGGGCAAACCGGTGAAAATTTTTGTTTCTTTTGTGAATTTCATGCGTTTCATGATAAAAGGTAACCAATATATGCCAAATGCTTACGGGGGCGCTCATCTGCCCCAAAGCACATCAACCCGAAGGAGGCCGTTATGAACGGAAAATTGAGTTCCATCATTATCATCTGTCTGGCGATGATCGTTTCCTGCCTGTTTTCACCTGCCGCTACCCATGCAGGGGTCAAGACGGTCAATTTCGCGCTCTCGGGAAATCCGGACACACTGGACCCCCACGGCACCTCAGGCACCCTGACCTTTCAAACCCTGAAAAGCGTTTACGACACGCTGGTGGAACCGGACCCTACGGGAAAAATCGTACCGGCTCTGGCCGAAAAATGGGCGGTCAGCGAAGATGGACTCACCTGGACCTTTACGCTGAGAAGCGGGGTTCTGTTTCATAATGGCGACCCCCTGACATCCAAAGACGTTAAAGCCACGATTGAGCGTATCCAGAACAAGGAAACCGGCTCTCCCAATGCCAATGAATTTGCCCCCATTGTCGGTATTGAAACACCGGATGATCTCACGGTGATTCTCAGGCTCAAGGCACCGTCGGCACCGCTTTTGGGCACACTGGCTTCCGGATGGGGCGCCATCCTGCCCAAAAGCCTCATCGACAGCAAACACGATTTCGCCCAGAAACCGGTGGGAACCGGTCCGTTTAAACTGACCGAGTGGATTCGGGATGGAAAAATCGTTCTTGAAAAAAACCCGGACTACTGGATGAAAGGCCTGCCCAGGGTCGATAAAGTCATCATGCACATCATTCCGGAACGCGCAGTCCAGGTCCAGGGTCTGATTTCCGGGCAGATTGACATCAGCTATATCATTGACAGGGAAGATGTACCGTTATTGACGAGCAGCCCCGATGTTAAGATCAAGAAAAGCCTGACATCGCTGATTATGGTGATGGCCATGAACTGCAGCCGGCCGCCCCTCAACGACCTGAGGGTCCGGCAGGCCATCAATTATGCCATCGACAAAAAGAAGGTCCTCGACGTGGCTTACGGAGGAGGGGAACCGATCGGCACGTTCATGGACTACAGCAACGCCTACTACAGGGACTTTACCAATCTATATCCCTATGACCCGGCTAAAGCCAAGAAACTGCTGGCCGAAGCCGGTGTGGGGAAAGATACAGTCCTGGAAATGTTTCTACCCCAGAACTATCCGCCCCACGTCAAGGCCGGAGAAATTTACCAGGACATGCTGGCCAGGGTCGGGCTCAACGTCAAGATCAAGCTGGTCGACTGGTCGACCTGGATCGGAGATGTCTACCGCAAGGCCAGGTTTGACCTGACCGTTATCGGCCATACCGGCAAGCTCGATCCCAACGGCACGCTGTCCAATTTCGGTATTAAGGAGAAGAAATACGTGCGCTGGGACCATCCCGGGGCGGCGGCCCTCATCGCCGAGGCGGCCCGGACCACCGGCTTTGAAAACCGGAAAACGCTTTACGACCAGGCCCTGGCACTGATGGCCAAAGAAGTTCCTTTCGTCTTTCTCGGCTCGTCGTACCGTCGTGTCGGCATTCGAAAAAACATCAGCGATTTCCGGATGACACCGAGCCTGGACACCTTCGATTTCCGGTGGACGGACATTCAATAAACCATGAAACGCTCGTCTTCGACGCTGTTTTATCTGTCGATATTTTTCCTGGTCGCATTGGGGGCGGCCGCGGTGGCCGCCCCTGTGATTGCGCCGTATCACCCCACCGTACAGAATCTGGACGATCGGTTTTCGCCGCCCTCCCGAACCCACCTGCTGGGAACCGACAACCTGGGCCGGGATATCTTCAGCCGGATTATTTTCGGCTCCCGGTCGGCGCTGATCGTGGGGATCGTGGCCGTGACCATCGCGGTGATCATCGGATCCGTGGTCGGGCTGATTGCTGCGCTCTCACGTGAAATAACGGACAACATCCTGATGCTCCTCATGGACAGCCTGCTTTCGTTTCCCACTATCCTCCTGGCCATTACCGTGGTCTCTTTTTTCGGATACGGCCTGTTTCAGGTCATGATCGCCATCGGCATTATCTTCAGCCCGATCTTCGCACGTCTGGTGCGGGCTGAAGCGCTGGTCATCAAAACCGAAGGATTTGTCGAGGCCTCGCGGTCGTTGGGCAGTTCGACCTTCAAAATCGTCTACAAACATATAATTCCCAACCTGCTGGGGAAAGTCATCGTGCAGTGCTCGATTACCTTTGCCCTGACCATCGTCATCGAGGCATCCCTTTCCTATCTGGGTCTCGGCACCCAGCCCCCCACGCCCAGCTGGGGGCTCATGCTGAAAGATGCCCGCAACTATCTCGCGCTGGCGCCCTGGATGGCCATCTATCCGGGGCTGGCGCTGGCCCTGACCGTATTCAGCTTCAATATCCTCGGGGATGTGCTGTCGGAAAGGTTGAATCCCAGGCTCTGATCCGGCCGGGTTGACAAGGAATCCAGCATGAAGATCGGTATTTTATCGGACATCCATGTGGACATCAATTTCATGGCCGGCGACTCGATCGTTGACGGCCTGGCATCCGCCATTGCCGGCAACGGGCTGGACCGGATGATCATTGCCGGGGATGTGGCCGGTGACCACGAGCTGACCCTTGCAACCCTTGAGGAGATTGAAACCGCCACCGGCGTCCCCTGCCTGTTTGTACCGGGCAACCATGATATCTGGAATGAAAAGCATCCTGCCATGACGGCCTGGGAAGCCTACGATGCATTGAAAGTATTCCCCGGCAACCTGGCCAATGGCCCGCAGCCATTGGGAGAGGATTGGGTCGCCATCGGAGATCTCGGCTGGTATGATTACGCCTTCGGCGATCCCCGATTCGCGGTGGAAGACTTCGACCGCATGAAAATCGACAACCGGCTGTGGCAGGATAAGGTCATGGCGGTCTGGGATCGACCGACGCAGGCAATGCATCGCTATTTTCTCGGCAAACTGGAAGCCCAACTTGAATCCCATCGCCACCGGCAGATCATCCTCGTACTGCATGTCCTCCCGATCCGTTTTTTCACGGTCCAGCCGCCGGACCGTACGTGGCGCTACCTGAACGCCTTTCTCGGCAGCCCGGCCTATGGCGAACTGGCGCTGAAATACGATGTCCGCTACGTGATCTGCGGTCACGTGCATTACCGCAGACAGACCCGCATCAACCAGACGACTTTTATCTGTAATTGTTTAAACTACCGCAACCAGTGGTACAAACGGTCTGCGGCTGAAGAGATTGCCGATACATTGAAAGTGATTGACATCGATTGAGCCGGCCGGCCAGGGCACGACTCTGTTTAAATCCATCGAACCTGATCAAGGCGATAGCGAAAACGGACGGTTTTGCCGGGAAAAAAGGCCGGCGATTCATTCTGCCGATGGGGCAGCTTGATTGAAAAGGAGAGATCGCCGGCCAAAAGGGCAGCAAAAACCTGCCCCGTCTTTTTTTCAAAGCTGAGGCGGGAGACGATACCGCTCAAAACAACATCCGCTTCTGCGCCCATCCGTTCGTTATCACCGACAGATGTCAAATCAATGACCGCCGCCGCTGCCCGGCCGGGCGGAGGCGGGACGCGCAATCGTTGCCCGTCGGACAGGGTTTTCCCCCAGGTCTGCCCGTCCAGTTTTTCCCAGGGACCGAAGATGATGGTTTCGCGTCCCGTCCCGAAAATGCGGCCGTTATATAAGTGCAGGATGCTGTCACACACCTCGTAAAGCCAGGGCCAGTCGTGGCTGGCCACGATAAGCGTGGTGTCCAGCTCCCGGCGCGCCCAGAGAGCGGCCTGCCGGATCAGATGGGCGCTGGCGACATCCACACTGGCCGTGGGTTCATCCAGCAGCAGGACTTTGGGTTTGAGCACCAGCCTTGCGGCCAGCGCGACCCGCTGCGCCTCGCCCCCGGAAAGCGCATACCAGGGTCTGCCGGAAAAATCTTTTCCATCAAGGCCTACCCGTAACAGCGCTTCGGATACCTTGACGGCAATATCCTTTGCACCTCTCAGTTTCAGGCCGTAGGAAACGTTCTTAAAAACACTGCGCTTCATTAAAAAAGGTTCCTGCGGAAGCAGGGAAATCTGAAAACGGGCGACATCTGAAAACGGCTCGACAGGCCGGCCGTTAAAGAGGATCTTGCCCCGGGTCGGTCTTTCGATCAATCCCATCAGCTTGAGGAGTGTACTTTTCCCTCCGCCATTGGGCCCGATGAGCCCGACGATGGACGCCGGCTGAACGGTCAGGTGGGCGATGGACAAAACCGCCCTGTCGCCATAGGCGTGTTCCAGGGATTGAAGCTCGTAAACAGGAGAGACCAAGATTTAATTCCTGCGGCGAAAAAATGAAACGGAAACATTGACGCCCAGCGCGATGATCATCAGCACCAGGCCAAGGGCCACCCCCATGCCAAATTTGCCCTTATTCGTCTCCAGTGCAATGGCCGTCGTGATCGTCCGGGTATGCCATTTAATATTCCCCCCGACCATCATGGAGATCCCCACCTCGGTCATGACGCGGCCATACGCGGCAAGCGCGCCGGCCAGAATACCATGACGGCATTCCCATAAACTGCTTAAAAACAGCTGCCGCCGGCTGGCACCCATGGACATGATGGCGCAGCGCAGCTTCGGGTCCATATTTTCAACTGCCGTGGCGCTGAGCGCAACAACAATGGGCAGAGCCAGAATCGTCTGGCCGATGGCGATACCCGGCAGGGTAAAAAGCAGGCCAAAATTTCCCAGCGGTCCACGATGGGTCAAAAAAGCGTAAACCAGCAGCCCGATAAAAACGGTTGGCAGCGCCATCAACGTATCGACCAGCATCCGGATTGTTTTCTTCCCGCTGAAATCGAAATAACCGAGACAAAATCCGAAAGGAATGCCGATCAGGAGGCTGCACCCGATGGAATAGCCCGATACTTTCAGGGTGACCGCAATGGCCGCATAGGTTTCCGAATTGCCGGAAACCAGCAGGCGAAAGGCCTGAAAAAATCCTTCAACCAGAAAATTCATTTTCTTTCCGCGTTGGGCGTCAACACCTTTACTTTTTTGCGCCTGGTGTAAACAGGGGCTTCCCCAGGAGTTTAAAATCCCTGATCAGCTGCCGGGCCTCGGCTCCCGAAATCCAATCGATCAATTTTCCGGCCAGCTCATGCCGGGCCCCGGGACAATGCTTCTTGTTGATGGCGATCACACTATACTGATTCACCAGCGCCCTGTCGCCCGCCACCATGATTTTAAGGGGGGGATCTCCCCCCAGGTTGTCGGAGTACTTAATGTACGTGCCCCGGTCGGTCAACGTGTAGCCACCACGTTCGGCCGCGATGGTGATGGTCGCCAGCATGCCCTGCCCGGCCTGAATGTACCAGCTTTCCTTTTCCGGGATCGGCAGACCGGCGACCTGCCACAGATAAATTTCTTTCTTGTGGGTTCCGGAATTGTCGCCCCGGCTGACAAAAACGGCCTGCTTTGCCCGAATCGTCTGCAGGGCGTCTTTGATCGATTTCCCCTTGATATCGGCATCGTCCCTTTCCGGGCCGATAATCACAAAGTCGTTGTACATGATTTCATGACGCGCCACGCCAAAGCCATTTTCGACGAATTTTTTCTCCGCCGCCGGCGCATGAACCATGAGAATATCCACGTCACAGTTCTCGCCCAGCCTGAGCGCCCTGCCGGTGCCGGTGGCCGTCCATTTGACCTCGATACCGGTGGCCGCCTTGAACCGGGGCATCAGGTAATCCAGCAGCCCGGTATTGTCCGTACTGGTCGTGGTGGCCATCATCAGCTCTTTTTCCGCAGCCCGTGAATTTCCGGAAAAAAATGATACCGTTAAAACCAGAAAAGTGAGGGCGATGATGAACGGCCTCATCCCTATCGCTCCTTTTTAGTTTGATCTCCCGCCTGTTTTGACTGAATGCCCATGGATTCTATTCGAGAGGCAATATATATTCGGCTCATTTTGTTGTCAATATATTTCGCTTAATAGATAATTAATTACTAATTCCGACCAATACTTACCTAAAATTCCAATCAATCTGGTTTTAATTCGACCAAGCACCTGGCTTGCAACCGGCCATTTACGGAGCACCGGTTATGCCGGCAGGATCTCCCATACCGTTTGCAGGTAAGGAAAATTACGTCTTTAAGACGGCTTAAACTGTTTTATCCGGCGGGGCAGGAGAAACCCGCACCGGCCCCCTCTTGAGCAAACCCTTCCGGTATGGTACCAATATTTCGCATGAGCCATTCAACGCAATCTATTGCCACACCGGTGCCGTCGGCCACGGTGATTCTCGCCCGTCAGAAAGACAACCACCTTCAGGTTTATCTGCTCAAGCGCAATTCAAAAAGTGGATTTATGGCCGGGAAATATGTGTTTCCCGGGGGGATTGTCGATCCGGGGGATACCGATATTGACACATGGAAAAACCATCTGGACCTGGATGCGGCGCAGGTGGGCTTCCGGTTGGGGAAAACCCTCCCGTACGAAGAGATCCTGCCCTATTGTGTGGCGGCCATCCGGGAAACATTTGAAGAGTCCGGCGTCCTTTTTACAAAACAATTTATGCAAAATACCCCCATTCCCGAGCCCCTTCGCCTGTTACGCACATCCGGAGAGATTTCTCCCAACTGGCTGGCACAACACGTTGCTGCCGGCGATGACGCCCTGGCCGTATCCCGGCTTTTCTGCTGGGCCCACTGGATTACCCCCAGACGGATGAAACGACGTTACGACACCCGTTTTTTTGTGGCCGAAATGCCGGCCGGCCAGACCTGCAGCCCGGACAAGAGAGAAACCATCCATGGAATATGGGTATCACCCGAAAACGGACTGGCCGCAAATCTTGACCAGACGATACCGCTCAGTCCGCCAACATTGGTGAACCTGCATAAATTATTGAAATTTAAAACCGTCGACGCTTTGAAAGCGGAAGCCGCCCGTCGTCCGTGGGGCGCCCCCATTATGCCCCGGCTGATCCCCCTGTCCGGCGAAGCGGTCATCCTTGAGCCGTGGGACCCCATGTATTCGCAAGAAAAAGTTGAGATCGACACGAAATCATTGCCCGGAAAAGTATTGAAGGCGGGAGAACCTTTTTCACGGATCTGGGTTCATAAAGATCAATGCCGGCCGGTATCCGTAACCACGCTATCGACATAGCGGTCGAAATACCCTGCCGTTATCAACCGCTGTCGAACATGGCAAACAAAAAACGTATGAAACCCCTGTTCATTCTATTGGTTATCCTGACGATTACGACGGCCACCCCTGCGGACGGAATAGCGCGGACGGCCCGGATTTCTCCATCTGCGGTGGCCGGAATCGACTACCTGATCGAATTTATCAAACCTTCGTTTAAAGCCGAATTTGACCCTTCGCGCCTGGCCGGCTTAATCGATTTTATCTCCACCTCAAAGCCGGCAGGGAGCCGGTGCCGGCTGCCACAGCGATTAAATGCGACCCCCGCCTATTTTGAATTCGATATTAATCGAAATTTCGCGGATATCCTGCACCTGGCCTATCACCCGGATATCCCGCCGCAGATCATTTCACCGGGATCGGTACGATGCAGCTACTGGTCGCACATCAACGGTGCAGAGGGATCACTGCCCCGGCTATGGAAACAGACCGGTCATTTATCGAAACCGATCGTGGTAAAAGGCGTTGAGACTGAAGAACTGACACCGGACACATTCTCGGGCGCCTACTACCGGTCCCTGCTCGACCGGGCCTTGATCCTGTTTACCGGTAAAGGCCACCGGATCCTGATTTCGCTGACCAGACAGAAGAAAACTTCCGATGTCGGGAAAAAAGGGCTGATTATAGGTAAGGACGACCAGTGGAATTACTTTTATTCGGATGAAAAGGGATTGACGAAGCCAGGTCTCGGGTGGGCCGATTCGTATATCTACGATACCTTCTCAATCATGGTCTATTACGAATCCGAGAGAGACCGGCCGCCGACCCGAGCCTGTATCTTCAAATGGCTCCGGGCAGGATGGCTCGGCTTTAATATGGTCAAAGAGAAACATATTCAGTCAGGGTTTCGCCGATTCGTACGGGATATGAAACGGGTGGTTGAATCGCCCCGCCTTCCCGAAGCCGAAAACCTCGCCGAGATATCAAGAAAAATTAAACACCTGTCACGAGAGACGCTTCAGGTAAAGATGGGCCAATACCTGAAACAGCTGGTGACCCGCCAAACGGCCCAGGAAAAAAGACCGCATCCATGGATAAAAAAAGCGGCCAGCGGGGACGGTTATCTTTCCCGGCTGTCAGCGCCACAGATCCAGGCCGCCCTGTTTCTCGAAGTGCTGAAATTTAAACTGGGTCTGCTCACCCGGGAAGAGGTGGCCTACCTGGCACCGCTTTTGTAATGAAACGGCCGCTTGATCATTCTCTTTACAATCGATCTTCGAGCAATTATGTTAAATCTGAATTAGCGCGGATAACCGTGATACCCTCTTTTCTGAAAGGAACCCACGATGTACGATTTTAACGCGGATGATGTATTTGAAATGGCCGAACAGCTTGAACGAAACGGCGGGAAATTTTACCGCTCTGCCATGGAGAAAGTGGACGATGAGGAAAATAAAAATCTGCTGCGGATGCTGGCGGAAATGGAAGACACCCACGAAAAAACCTTTATCGCCATGCGGGCGGAGCTGACCGCTGCGGACAAAGCCTCAACGGTCTTCGACCCGGCAGACGAATCATTTCTTTATTTGCGTGCGCTGGTTGATACCCGCGTCTTTTTTGAAAAAGAAATCGATGTCAGCTCCACCCATGAAATTTTAAAATCCGCCATCCAGGCCGAAAAAGACGCCATTGTTTTTTTTCTGGGCATGAAAGAAGCCGTCCCCACGGATAAGGGGAAGGGACAACTCGAAGCCATCATCAGGGAAGAGATGGAGCATATCCGGCTCCTTGGCGGCCGGCTGGCCAACCTTAAAAAATAACATTCAGCTTTTTTCACCTGTCTCCATCCTCCGCTGATATCCCGGCCGGGATAGACGGAGGATGGATTCGTCAACGCTTTCCGGGTTCCACGTCCGTCTTTTTTCTGATCGAATCTATTTTTTGCACAAATCCACGTTTCCTTGACTTAAGTCAATGCATTCATGCTTTCGCTGGTTTACAGTGTCACCTGTCGAGAATTGATCGGTGTCATTTAAATCGAGATCGGGCATGGGGCTCGAAATCAGGTCGACACATGAATGTAACACCCATATATCAGGAGAGACGATATGTTCTGTTTTCAATGTGAACAAACGGCCAGGGGAGAGGCGTGCACCACCGTCGGTGTATGCGGAAAACAACCGGATGTGGCGGCACTCCAGGATCTTCTCATTTATGTTCAAAAGGGCCTGTCGATGGTGGCCGTTGAAGGCCGCAAGGTCGGCGTGGTGGATGATGCGGTAGACAAATTCACCAACGAGGCAATTTTTTCCACGCTGACCAACGTCGATTTTGACCCGGCCCGGTTTGTCACCATGATCGGGGAGGCCGCCGGGCTGAGAGAAGCGCTGAAAAAAAAAGTCAGCGCTGCCGGCGGAAAAGCCGACTATTCCGAGAGCGCCGCCAATTTTACACCAGCGGCATCCCTGGAAGCCATGGTTGCCCAGGGTGAAAAAGTGGCCATCAACGCCGATTCCGGTATAAACGCCGATATCCTGGGATTAAGGGAGTTGCTGGTCTATGGGCTCAAGGGGCTCGCCGCCTATGCCGACCATGCCCTGATTCTGGGCCAGAAGGACGAAGCCGTCTCAACATTCACCCATGAAGCCATGGCCGCCACCTTAAACCCCGCCCTGTCCGTGGATGATTACGTGGGACTGGTTCTCAAATGCGGCGAAGTCAACCTGCGCAGCATGGAGCTTCTCGATGCCGGCAATACCGGCACCTTTGGCCACCCTGTTCCCACCCGGGTACCGTTGGGTGCCAGACAGGGCAAGGCCATTCTCGTATCGGGTCATGACCTGAAAGATCTGGACCTGCTCCTGCAGCAGACCGAGGGAAAGGGAATCAATATCTATACCCACGGGGAAATGCTCCCCTGCCACGGGTACCCCGAGTTGAAAAAATACGATCACTTTTACGGCCATTACGGGACCGCCTGGCAAAACCAGAAAAAGGAATTTGACCGGTTTCCCGGCGCTATCTTGATGACCACCAATTGTATCCAGAAGCCCAAAGAGACGTATAATGACAAGATCTTTACCACCGGTCTGGTCGGCTGGCCAGGCGTTGCCCATATAGCCGACAAGGATTTTACCCCGGTAATTGAGAAAGCGCTGTCCCTGCCCGGATTTGCCGAAGACACGCAAGGGAAGGAAGTGATGGTCGGTTTTGGCCGCAATGCCGTTCTGGGCGTGGCACCTCAGATTATTGATGCCGTCAAAAACAAGGCCATCCGCCATTTTTTCCTCGTGGGCGGATGCGACGGGGCCAAACCGGGCCGGGACTATTACACCCGGTTCGTGGAGCAGGTCCCCGAAGATTGCGTGGTGCTCACCCTGGCCTGTGGTAAATTCCGCTTCTTCGATAAAGACCTGGGAGATATCGGCGGAATTCCGCGGCTTCTCGATGTGGGTCAGTGTAACGACGCCTATTCGGCCATCAAAATCGCCTCGGCCCTGGCCGATGCCTTTGATTGCGGGATCAACGATCTTCCCCTGTCCATGATCATCTCCTGGTACGAGCAGAAAGCCTGTGCCATTTTGCTGACGCTGCTCCACCTGGGAATCAGGGATATCCGGCTGGGGCCAACCCTGCCGGCATTTATTACGCCCAATGTCCTTGACGTATTGGTAAAGAATTTCAATATTATGCCAATCAGCACACCGGAAGACGATCTGAAGGCAATTCTGGGATAGGCTGACCATTGACGATTGAAGATTGATTATTTATGGTTCTTACCGGATTCAATCATTCATCGCCAATCCCCGGCCTGAATTGAGTAAATGCTTATCTGCTCGAAGCAGAGATTTGCTCAATTCAGGCTCAATCCACAAGGCAGAGGAGAAAACCGATGAAATGTCCGGGACAAGACACCCAGTACTGGGATAAAAATGCGATTTTTGAAGCCAAGTGCCCTGAGTGTGGCCACGTGGTCGAATTTTTCAAGGACGATTCCACCCGCAAATGCGACAAATGCGGTCATCGCTTCATTAACCCCAAGCTTGACTTCGGCTGTGCCGCTTACTGCCAGTTTGCCGAGCAATGTATCGGAAATCTGCCCCCGGAATTGCTGGCCCAGAAAGATGATCTGCTGAAAGACCGCGTGGCCATCGAAATGAAGCGGTTTTTTAAAACCGATTTTAAACGGATCGGGCACGCCACCCGGGTGGCCCGATATGCCGAACGGATTGGGAAATCGGAAGGCGCCAACATGGCGGTGGTCATGTCGGCCGCGTATCTGCACGATATCGGCATTCTCGCGGCCGAACAAAAACACGGCAGCACGGCCGGAAAATACCAGGAGATCGAAGGGCCACCCATAGCCCGGTCGATTCTGGAAAAATTGAAAGCCCCGGAGAAATTAATTGAAGAGGTGTGCGATATCGTCGGCCACCACCACCATCCCCGGGACGAGGAAACCTTGAACTTCAAAGTCCTTTCCGATGCCGACCTGATTGAAAACCTGGATGCGCAACACAAAGAATCACCCATGGATGCAGACCGGCTCTCTAAGATTATCGACAAATCATTTTTTACAAAAGCAGGTCGGGCCGAAGTAAAAAAGGTCCTTCTTGTAAAAAAATAAACCATACTGCCGAAGGGAAAGATGATGAAAATTACCCGGAAAATTATCGAAATCAACGAAGAATTGTGCGACGGCTGTGGAAACTGTGTGGTGGGCTGCGCCGAAGGGGCGTTGCAGATTGTAGACGGCAAAGCCAAAGTCATAGCCGAAAAATTTTGTGACGGCCTGGGCGCATGCATCGGCGATTGCCCCACAGGCGCTTTAAAGATCATCGAGCGCGAAGCGGATGAATTTGATGAAGCAGCGGTTGAAGCCCATCTATCCTCGCTCTCAAAACAAGCGCCTGAAATGTCGTCAGGATGTCCGTCGGCCAAGGTTGAAATGCTGACACCGATGTCTTCCTGCCAGCAGGCCAACGTACCGGCAACGTTTTCCGAAAGCCAGGACTCCGCGCTGTCCCACTGGCCGGTCCAGATACGGCTGGTCCCCCCGGATGCGCCCTTTCTGAAAGGTGCCAGCCTGCTCGTTGTGGCCGATTGCGTGCCCGTTGCGTTTCCCTCGCTTCATCGCGATTTCCTGCAGGGAAAAGCCGTGATGATGGGGTGCCCCAAATTTGATGACGCCGACATGTATATTGAAAAATTCGCCCAGATATTCGCCGTGGCGGGAATCAGGGATATCACGGTTCTCATCATGGAGGTCCCGTGTTGTTCCGGACTTCCCATGATGGTTCAAAAAGGGCTTGCCAAGGCAGGCAAGACCGTCCCCATGGAGCAGGCCGTGATCGGCACCCGTGGTCAAATTTTGAAGCGGCAGACCATCGCTTAACCGGTAAGGCAGCCCACCGGTCTAATTGCGGCCGGCGGCATGACGGCCCTACTGGCTGATCGGCTGGACGCCTGCCTGCCCGGCTATCCGGTCAACGTCGGCCCCGGTTAAGATTTCTGAAAACCGGGCGCCGGCCGTGCTCTTTTTCTTATATAACGCAATACAGGCCCTGACGATATTGACAACCTGATCGGCACTGAACACGCCGGGCAGTTCCCGGGCCAGGCGCGGGTGACGTCCCAGCTTACCGCCCAGCTGAACCCGATAGCCGGTCTGGCCGGTTGTCAGGGTGCCGGTGGGACAAACGGCCATGCATCGCCCGCAGGACAGGCACCGCCGGTAATCGATCCGTGGCCCTGCGCCGTTTTTCATTAACACAACGGCATCTTCCCGGCATTCGTCAATACAGGCCTCGCAATCCGAACAGGCTTCACCCGATACATGGGGAACCGCCGCGCCGATAATACCGATATCCCTGATCTGGGGCTGGGAACAGGCGTTGGGACAATCGGCCAGAGAGACCCGGAATTCATGGTGAAATTTTAAATTCCCCGTGACCGTTTGCCGTAAAAACCCGAGAATATCAGCCTCTTTGAAGAGGGTGTCGATTTTTGTTGCCAATTGATCGGAAATAACCGCCCGGTTGGGGCATCCGGATTGACCGAAACACCGCTCCACCTGGTAGCCCTTGATGTCGTGTCCCTGTTTATTTAGAAATCGCGTCTGGGTCGCCTTCACTTCCGCTATTGTGATGAGATGCTTTCCCTGTTCCGCAGCTTCTTTCTCCACCCGGGTACGCACCCGTTTACGTACAAACAGGGGAACTTTTTTAACGGCGGCCTCCGCTTCATCTGACCATTTCATCAATATATCATCTCCTTTCATAAAAACAGAAAATAACCCTGTTCACGTATATTACAAGAGAGCCGATCATTTTTCACTCGCTTTTGAAGTCCTTGACAGGTAATTGATCCGAGCTTATCATGATTCAATCCGACCGATAACCGGCCGACCGATAACCGGATTTATCGTTTTCTTTCATCAATTAAAATCGTTGGGAGCGATGCGATGATGAACAAATTATTCTCTGTTCTGCTTTTCGGGTTCCTTTTGGGGATATTCGGGGGGGGGATATCCCCGGCCCTGGGGGCGAATACGGACGGGAACCTGGCCGACTTGAGTATCCAGCAGGCCATCGCCAATGCCCTGGCCAAAAACCCCATGCTGGAAATGGCGGCCGCTCAGGCCGAGGCTGCCAGAAATCGTACTGCCCAGGCCCGATCCGGGTTTTTCCCCCAGGTTGATTTAAACGGTTCCTGGAACCGCACCACCAACCCCATGTGGGCGTTTGGAACCAAGCTGAACCAGGGACAGATTACCCAAATGGACTTTGCACCGGATCGTCTCAACGACCCGGACCCCATTAACAATTTCGGGGCGAATGTTTCTCTCCGCTGGGCGTTGTATAACGGCGGACAAATCCGCGCCGGACGCGACCAGGCGTTGCTTGGAGAAAAAATTGCCGTACTGGGGCTGGCCCGCGCACGCCAGCAGGTCATCGCCCAGACAGCCACCGTTTACGCCGGTTTGCTGATGGCCGGAGAAAACCTGAATGTTATCAAGCAGGCGCTTAAGACCGCGCGAACCAGCCTGAAAATGGTTCAATCCCGCTATAACAGCGGCGTCGCGATTAAAAGTGACCTGCTGCGGGCGCAGGTCCGCATCGCCAAGCTGGCACAGCTCCAAACCCTGGCTGAAAGCCACGTCGAGACCGCCTGGGCCGGCTTGGCAGCCACCATGGGCACCCTGGCCAACGATCGGTATCGTTTGACGAGTTCCCTCGAAACCGCCCAAAAGCTGGAAGACTCTCTCTCAACCTGGATCGTTTCCGCGCTGCACCATCGTCCGGACTTGGAACAGGTTCGATACCAGGTGCAGATTGCCGGAAAAGCAGTTCAAAAAGCGCATGGTGCGCACCTTCCTTCGGTCGGCCTCTTCGGTAAATACGAAATCGATACCGAGGATTTTAATGACTCAGCCGACAATTACATGTTCGGCGCAGGAGTGCGCCTCAATCTCTTTTCCGGGTTTCGATACACGGCCGGAGAAAAGGAAGCCCGGGCCATGCTCGCCGCCGCCAAGGCCCGGGAATATCAGACCACACTCGGTATCCGCGTCGAAACCGAAAGCGCTTTTCAGCAGGCCAGAAGTGCATTTGAAAGCATCGAGGTCTCAAGTGTGGCGATTTCCCAGGCCGAAGAGGCATTGCGCATTATCCGGAATCGGTATCAGAACGGAATGATGACGATCGTGGGCCTTCTCGACGCAGAAGTGGCCCTCCAGCAGGCCCGTACCAACCATTTCAATCGGCTGCACGATTATAAGGTGGCGATGATCCGCCTGATGCTGGCGGCCGGCACGATTGATCAGAAAGTTTCAGACCTGCTCTGATTGACCGGCTTTTTCGTCACGTGCAAAAAAAACGCGCAAGGGATATTATCAAACCATTTTGCCGGGCCGTCCAGCCAATCGGCCGATATATGCGACCAGCAAAAGAGGAGGGTCTCTCATGATCGATGCGCCCAGGGCCATTGACCACATCGTCAACTGGTTGAAAAAATATTGTCATTCTTCTGGAATGCAGGGGTTCGTTGTCGGCATATCGGGGGGAATCGATTCCGCACTGACATCCACCCTCTGTGCCCGCACCGGTCTGCCGCTGACGGTTTTAAACCTGCCGATCAATCAGAGGAAAGCCCACTCAGATCTGGCTGCAGAGCACATGGCGTGGCTGGAATCCGGCTTTGATAATGTATCCGGTATGACCATTGAACTAACGCCCGTTTTTGAGGCACTGGAAAAGACACTGCCTGAAAGTATCCAGGACGACCTCTCCATGGCCAACGCCCAGTCAAGAATGCGGATGCTGGCGTTGTACGCCATTGCCAACCACCACCGGCTGCTGGTGGCGGGGACCGGCAACAAAGTGGAGGACTTCGGGGTCGGGTTTTTCACCAAATACGGCGACGGCGGGGTCGACCTGTCACCCATTGCCGACCTGATGAAATCCGAAGTGTACACCCTGGCCGGAGCCCTGGGGATCTCTGCGGGGATTATCCAGGCCGCGCCCACGGACGGGCTTTGGGATGACGGCCGGACAGATGAATCCCAGATTGGCGCCAGCTATGCGGAGCTGGAATGGGCCATGGGGATGGATAAAAGCACCCAGGATAACGCCAACCTGAAGCCCCGGCAAAAAGAAGTCCTGGCCATTTACCGAAAAATGAACCGGGCCAATCAGCACAAAATGGTCCCCATCCCGGTCTGCGATATTCCGGACACATTGAGAAGCCAGCAGGGCTGATGATACGGAGCAGCCAAAAATAGAGCGAGTGCGCCGTCAGACGGCGTCATCTTCCAGACCGGCTTTTCGAATACTCCCTTTACCAAATTTATCGGTAATGGCATCCAGCACGTGGTCGACCTGACTCCAGGGATCGGACCGGTTTTCTCCGGAATCGAACAATTCCAGCTGGACCGGCGCTGATTTTTTGATTAAGGACGTCACGCCCATTCCGATTAATCGAACCGGTTTTGTCAGACGATAGCGGGCAAGCAGCTTACCGGCTTCCCGATAGATGATCTCCGACGCATCTGTTGCCTCTTTCAATGTTCTGCTGCGGGTGATCTGTTTAAAATCGCTGTGCTTGATCTTGATTGTCACGGTACGCGCCTTCATATTTTTTTGCCGAAGCCGATGGCCGACTTCTTCGGCATGCCGCATTAGATAGCCCTGAAGCTTTCGTTTATTACGTGTATCCACTTCCAGGGTTTCTTCCCCGCTGATCGATTTTACCGGGGTTTGCGGGGTGACGGGTGCCGATTCGATTCCCCTCGCCAGCTGAATCAACCGTCGTCCGAATTTGCCCAACCGGCGGTGGAGCGTCGCCTCGGGATATTGAATAATGTCACCCAACGCCCGAATGCCCATCTCGTGAAGCACCCCACGTGCCCGCTTTCCGACGCCCGGCACTTTTTCAATCGGAAGGCTGTGAATAAAATCCGGAACGGTTTCCGCCGGAATAAGGGTTATCCCGTCCGGTTTTTCCATATCCGAGGCAATTTTTGCTAAAAATTTATTGGGGGCGATACCGATGGAACACGTCAAATGTGTGACCGCTTTAATCCGCGCTTTCAAATCCCGAGCCAGTACCGACGGGGGGCCATGCAACCGCTGGCAACCGGAAATATCGACGTAGGCCTCATCAATGGAGACCTGCTCCACCAAAGGGGATATCTCCCTGATCAGGCCCATGACCTGACGGGATACCGCCTGGTATCTTTTCCGGCGGGGAGGCACGACCACAAGATCCGCACATCGTTTTTGGGCCTGAAACATGGGCATGGCCGAATGAATGCCGTATCGCCGGGCCTCGTAACTGGCGGCAGCCACCACACCGCGCCGGGAACGGCCCCCGACTACCAGGCATTTACCGGCCAGGTCGGGGTTATCCAAAACTTCCACCGAGGCATAAAAGGCGTCCATGTCAAGGTGCATGATGACAGGCGGAATGGAATTGTCCACAATTTCTCCGTTCAACATTTAATTCGCTTACCGTCCAACCTGCCAAACATCGGTTTATATTTCAACGGCTTTTTTTGCTTGACCGATTATTTTAATCCCCTTCAATATTCTGTACTATTCACCATCCACATAACTTCTTTGGACAAATTCTATCGAAATGAATTGCGGTATTATAATTTGAGTTACATTTCTTTTAACTTCAATCTTTAGTATAAGACTTTGCAATGCGCCGGCTATCCATTACGAAGCAGATACTGACATCGGAAAACAGCGGAACGATTCGAAAACGAATTGAAACATCCATTAAAAAAGATTACAATCGGAGTGTAAGTGTAGGGTCCGCACAATTCCCATACGGTCTGAGCGCCGAAAAATTTCTGGCAAAAGCCGACGATCGCCTGTATAAAGCCAAAGCCATGAAAGCTGAAATATTGGAAAAGTCACCATCCAGATAACCATCAAATACCTGACATCCGCATGGGGGAGCTCAAATGACATCCAAAAAAGAACGATTCGATCATTACATCAACCAGGGGATCGACAATGTCCGCAAACGGGGTAGCCGAATTATCGCCGAGGGAGACCATATGCTGCCGGCTGCAGCGCTTTTAAAGGCCGCCGGGGTGATCCAGACCCTCGATGATCTGGCCAAACCGTTTATCACGGTCGTTAATTCCTACACGACCCATATTCCCGGCCATGCCCATCTGAATGTACTGGGTCAAACGGTTTGCGATGAGCTGAAACAGATGGGATTCAATGTATGGTATGCCAATATCGGGGCAGCCATCTGCGACGGTATTGCCATGGGACATTTTGGAATGAAATACTCGCTGGCATCCCGGGAGTTGATCTGCGATCAAATCGAATCGCTCATTGCCGCGCATCCCTGCGATGGATGGATCGGTATCGGCAACTGCGACAAAATTGTACCGGCCATGTACAATGCCATGGTCCGGCTTAATCTTCCGGCCGTTTATGTATCCGGCGGCCCCATGCTGGCCAGTCGAGCCGGGGGTGACCTGATCTCGGTATTTGAAGGCGTTGGTCAGCATGCGGCCGATAAAATCAGCACCGCCGAGCTGAAAAACCTGGCCGAAAACAGCTGCCCGGGATGCGGCTCCTGTGCCGGCATGTTTACCGCCAATTCCATGAACTGCCTGGGCGAAGTGGTGGGGCTGGCATTACCCGGGAATGGCACGATTACCGCCCAGGTCTGGACCGATTCAACAAAAACGGCGACCCAACTTAATCCTGAACGAATTGCGCTCTGCCAACAGGCGGCGAAAACACTGAAAACCTGTCTGGATAAAAATATCCGGCCCCTTGATATTGTCACTGCCGCTGCCATTGACAACGCCTTTATGCTCGACATGGCCATGGGGGGCAGCACCAATACAGTATTGCACACCCTGGCACTGGCGGCCGAAGCCGGTATTGACTATGACCTGAAGCAGATCAACGCTATTTCCGACCGAACGCCCTGCATCTGCAAGGTCTCTCCATCCCGCCCGAATGTTCACCTCGAGGATATTCATCGGGTCGGCGGCATCCCGTCGATTCTGAAAGAGATCGGCAACCACTCGGATGCCGGCCTGTCACTTTCCGCCCAAACGGTTTACGGAACATTAGGGGATGCCCTTGCCCCCGCACCCAGGCCGGATGGCGATGTGATCCGCCCGGTGGCCAATGCCTTTTCTGCCGATGGCGGTCTGGCGATCCTGTCTGGCAACCTGGCACCCGATGGCGCGGTTGTTAAGGTAGCCGGGGTGGAAAAAGATATGATGACCTTTGAAGGACCCGCCATCGTTTATGAGTCCCAGGAAGAGGCCCTGGCCGGAATACTTGATGGACAGGTCGTTGACGGCGATGTTGTGGTGATCCGGTATGAAGGCCCCCAGGGAGGGCCGGGAATGCAGGAGATGCTGTCACCGACATCTGCCATCCAGGGCGCCGGTATTCGGGCGGCCCTGATCACCGACGGCCGGTTCAGTGGCGGAACCCGGGGGCTTTGTGTGGGGCATCTGTCGCCCGAAGCGGCGGCCAAAGGCCCCATTGCCGCCCTTTGCCCGGGTGATCGAATCCGTATCGATGCCGGGAAACGGACCATCGATGTATTAATCGACCCGAATGAACTGAGTCAGCGGCTTGCCGATCTACCCCCATTTGAACCGAAAGTCCAGCGGGGGTGGCTGGCCCGGTACGCCCGGCATGTTAATTCTGCCGATAAAGGCGCCACCATGGATATGTGATCTGCACGCTCAGTATGCCGGCCGGCCATCCAACGGGTTTTCCACCGCCAGGGAAAAACGGGCTGGCTGGCTGATTTAGAACCCCATTCCAATTCTGTATTTATTCCAGAGCGCTTTACCCTCTTTAAGATTAACCGTTCCGGCTTTGGAGATCACCGCCTGCCCCTGGGCGCTCAAAGCAAAATCGATGAACTGTTTGGCCAGCCCCTTCGGCTCACCTTTTGTAAATAGGTAAAGCGGCCGATATAACGCAGGGTATTTCCCGGCCATGATATTTTCTTTGGACGGATATATGCCATCAAGGGTCAGCATTTTGACATTTCTTCGCTTGGCGCTGGAAACCCCGGTCAGC
>QNYZ01000051.1 GCA_003973265.1 Deltaproteobacteria bacterium
ATCGGGTAGGAGGAGGGCTTGCGCCCTCCGTCCTCCCACACCACCGTACGTACGGTTCCGTATACGGCGGTTCATGAGTTACATTGAAACTTAAGAACTGAATCGAGCAGTGACACCAGCCCAAGCTGATCAAAGAATTTCTTGGCAAAAGCCTGGTTCATGTGCGAGGCGCCTGAGTTCCACCAGGGACCTCGACCATTTGCAGCCGATTGCCAGGCACGACTTTCGCCGATGCCTCTTTGCATCAAGCCTTTAGCCCTGGCATACGTACGCTTCCATTGTCGCCAGATAATGCAGCGAAGTCGGCGTCGTATCCAACCGTCCAATTCTTCGAAAATCCCTTTGACCTCCGATAGGCGATAATAATTTATCCATCCCCGCAGGGTCGGTGTGAGATCTTCGATGAACTTGCCCAGGTTTCGCCCCCGGCCTTGTCGAAACGCCTGCTTGAGCGCCATCTTCAGTCTTTGAACCGATGAGGACGCTACCTTCAGCCGCGGCCGCTTGTGCCAGGTCATGCTATACCCTAAAAATGTCCGCTTCCACGGACGGCCCACCGCACTCTTTTGCCGGTTTACCTGAAGGCGCAACCGTCGATTAAGAAATTTCTCAATCGAATCGAGCACCCTTTGCCCCGCACGACGGGAACCAACGTATATGTTCACGTCATCAGCATAACGACAAAACCGATGCCCCCGTCGCTCAAGTTCCTTGTCCAAGTCGTCCAGCAGGATATTGGACAATAGCGGCGAAAGCGGACCACCTTGAGGCGTACCCATGGTTGGCTGACTAACCCGCCCGCCCTCCATGATACCGGCCGTAAGATAACGGCGTATAAGGTATAACACGCGTTTATCTCTGACTTTCCTGGCCATCCGGCTCATCAGGACATCATGGTGGACGCGATCAAAAAATTTCTCCAGATCCAAATCCACCACCCAGCGACGTCCCAGAGCAACATGCTCCCTTGCCTGGATAAGTGCCTGATGGGCACTGCGGCCAGGCCGAAAACCGTAGCTATGGTCTGAAAAGCCAGGATCAAACAGGGGGTTCAAAACTTGATGCAGTGCTTGCTGAATCAGACGATCCACAACCGTCGGAATACCAAGCTTGCGCATCCCTTTGCCCCCGGGCTTGGGTATCTCCACCCGGAGAACCGGCTGCGGATCGTAACTGCCTGCCAGCAACTCTGCTTTGATACGCTTCCAATGGGTTTGCAGATAAGGCTTTAGCTCGTCAACGCTCATGGCGTCCACTCCCGCCGCGCCCTTATTCCTGACAACCCGATTGAAAGCTTTCAGCATGTTCTCGCGCTCGACCACCGCTTCCATCAAATCTAAAGTTCCCGTGCAGGAGGGCTCTCTCCTTGCCGTGCCATTTGATGCACCTCCGGTGGCCACCAGCCGATTCCATCGGCCTCCCTCCACCGGGGCGTCGGGCATCGCAACCCGATCGATCAGCATCTGTGTGGTCATCGAAATTCAAGCTCCTGTCTGTAAATCATGTTCAGGCCTTCGGCTCGGTCGAGTAAGCCTACTATGCCGTCGGCTGACTTCTGCCAACCCGTCCCGGCACCTCTCGATGCCGGTAGCACAAGGCAGATCGGCAGACCTCCCCGGGTAATGCGCACCCACCTTCACGCTTATGCCCGCCGCATATACGTCCATGCTTTCCGTACAGGTATCGGACTTTGAAGATATTTGCCTTCTCATCCAGCATGACCGCCTCGTATGCGATTCCTGTTCGTCGGGCCAGCGCTTTGCCTGCGGCTTCCTTCAGATCCCACCTCACGATGGACACCCTTGCCGTCCGGCTAACACTTCCCCCTGTCGGGCGTGTAGAGGACTTGCACCTCCAAGTGAGTGCGCCCTGCCGGGCGCACAAAAGAAAAGCGGTAATTTAAAAATTACCGCTTTTGCCAAACCCATCAAACGCTTTTACGAAAACGCCTTACCCCATTGGAACTGATGTTTTTTCCACAACCGGCCGACGCTGCTCCAGCCGTAAAATCTTTGGCGTAATAAAAATCAGGAGCTCTTCTTTGTCCAGTTCTTTGTTCTTGGTTTTAAACAGCCATCCCAAAAGCGGTAATTTCGACAGCCATGGAAACCCTGACTCACTCAAGCGATTGGTAATCTTGTGTATACCGCCAATAACCAGCGTATCCCCGTTGTTCATTAAGAAATCAGATGAGGCTTCACGAGTACTGAGGACAGGAACACCACCAACGAATGAAATCACGTCTTTCTTTTCAATTTTTAATTTAATCGCTACCCGATTATCCGGAGTAATATTTGGCAGAACCGTTAATTTAAGCTCAACCTTTTTGAACTTGACGGTTGTCCCACCCGATTCAGATTCTTCGAAATACGGATACTCCCGCCCCTGGGTGATGACGGCTTCCTCATTATCCCGACTCAACACCTTTGGGGAAGAAATAATTTTCCCGTTCCCGTTAACTTCAAGTGCCTTTAATCGGGCATTCAGGCCGAAGGGCCCGGCCGCAATCCGTGCGATGTTGAAACCGATCTCCATCGGGGTGCCACTTGAAAAAGGATGGTTGATTGCAGTATCCCAGCCGTAGGTCCCTCCAAACAGATCAAAACCCCGCTGCGGGCCGATTCCGGCTCTGGGATCATTCGGCTGAATACCTGTCGTCATCCCCCAGCTAAGCCCGATCTCTCTCGAAAAATCGGTACTCGCCTCGACAATGCGTGCTTCAATAAGAACTTGTGGAACCAGCTTATCAATTTTAAGAACCGTATCCCTGGCCCGCGCAATAACCTCAGGGACATCAGTAATAATTACTACATTATTTCTTTTGTCTATCGAAACACTGCCACGCTTTACAAGTTTACCATTCTCCGTGTAACTGGAAAGCAGGGGTTCGACCTGTGGTTTTACATCCTCGTCTGCATCAGCATAATTCACTTGAATATAGGCCGTTTCAAGTGGTTGTAATCTTTCAATTCGCCGCCTGGCCTCTAGATATTTTACCCGCGCTTCCTGTTCTTTTACAGCGGCTTCTCTTGCCGCCATCCGCGCTTTTTTCTCAGCCTGAAGCGTCGCAAGGGTCGCAATCCGTGTAATCCCCTGCTGTTTCTCCTTTTCCAGCTGATTCATCTTTAAAACAAGATCAAGGATCCTGTCCCAGGGAACAGGCTTGTTCAGGCTCAAGGTAACTTTGCCCTCAACATCCTTGTCAACGGCAAAATTTTCACCGCTGACATCTGCTAAAATTCTAAAAACGTTACGGATATCCGTATTATAAAAATCCAGAGCGATCTTTTCTCCCTTATAAACAGGTTCTTTTAAAATTGGATCAAAACTCTGGACAGGCTTGCGTTCAACGATTTTACTTTCTACTTTTTTCGTCGCAAGTTCAGATGAATTCTTCGCCGCCGTGGCAACGCTTATAGAATTTGCCGGGGGCGACTCAAATTGAATTTTTAATCGGGTACCCTCCTGGTTGATTAGATAGGGTACAGCCGTTTTCAGGCGAACATCAACGTAGGCGGAGTTCCCGCTGTGACCCGGCGTGATGGATGCAATTGCCCCCTTTTGAGACAAAGCACCGTCCAGATTGATATCTCCGTCCGGTAAACGGCTGTTTAACAAAAATAACCGCAACCAGCGGGGACTCATTCGCTGAATTCTATACTGGATATGCCGCGAAGTCTGGATAACAATCTGCGACGCGCCACCTGCTTGATCCTGATATTTAATCGCTTGAACCGCTGCCGGTTGAACTGAGTTCAAGCTGCCTACGTTTACAATCAGACCATTTTGACTCGGAACGACAGAGAAAGAATTTAAATATTTTTTATCTGTTTCAAGAACAACCCTTAACTTTTTAGAATCACTGTAATAACGAATTTTTTTAACCCAGCGGGTTCCCACTGCGATTTTTTGTTCTTTATCCGCTGAGGACTTAATATTGAACAAATCAATGACGATTCGGGGCGGTTGATCAAGAGTGAAAGATTTGTATTTATTTATCATTCCGTCAGAGCGAACCATGACCCGGGTATGATCAGAAAATGCTTTAGCCTCGATTTTATTCAATACCCTGCCTGCGGATTGCCCGACGGCATCAGCCGGTATACCCGTTTTTTCTTTGATCGTGCTGATTTGCAGATTATCATCTTTTTTATCTATTACCTCGCCGGCGGCATCCATCGCCAGCTTCTGAAAGGTAATATCCAGGGCGTTGCCCTGACGGCTGACAGTGTATGGCGCATCAGCCGCCGTTTTAATTTCGAGGCGAACGGTATGGCCGGTCTCTGTCAGTTCGGTCAGATTTATTCCGGTAACAAAGGTGCTTGATTTTAGATCAATCGATTTGTTCGCCTGGGCAGCTGCTGCCGTCTCCGGGAAATAGAATATAACGACGGGCGGATTGGGTTGTTTAATCGCGGTAAAAGTAAGGTGCTGGTCACCCGTTACCAGAATGTGCGTTTCAAGATCCGTTTCCCTCATTTCAACGTGGACGATCTTTTTCGCTTGAGACATTTGAGCCGTGTCAGACGCCCCGGCTTTACCTGTATTTGTCGTGGCGCACCCTGTCAGTAGAACGACTGAATACAGGAGCCCCATCACTAAGCAAAGAAAAATTCCGCGCCCATTATAAAACGCTCTCATTACACTATTCTCCAGATGATTGTCTTAATTTAAGTTCGCGTTTGATGGTAACTGTTTTCCCCATTACGTTTTCCGAAACTTCGGTAATCAAAATCTTATCTTTTAAAATATTCGATATTCTGCCGCCATCCAGTCCAATGGACATTCCAGTGGTAACAATATGCCCTTTTCCGGTAGGCTCTTCGACCAGTCCCTTATAGTGGTTTTTTTCCTTAAAAATTGCCGTAAGGGTCAACTGGGTTAAATCGATCTTTTCCAGGGCCGTTTTAGGTGTCCGCTTCTTTTTTTTCTTGTCCGGTGCCGTTTTTGAGGTGTCTTCTTTCTTTTCCTTTATGAGCGGCAAAAAGGGATTTAAAACGCCTTGATAATGATAGACTATCGCATCATCTTTTAAAGCCAGAAGTGTGGTGGCCGGGTCTTGCGCGGATTTATTTTGGTCCTTTGATTTTACCACAGGGTTTTGCCGGGTTGTCTCCGCTACAGAGGGCGTAGAAGCGATTTTCCGTCGAACCACCTTGGGCGGAGGCGTCGGGTTTGAATCCGCACACCCACACACAAAGACAAATATGACAATTAATAAAACGAGCCGGGAACGCATACTCATTTTTTCTTCTTTTTTCCTTTGCCGTCTTTCTCTGGCTGATTTTCAACGAATTTATAGGTTACCGCTTTACAGGTCGTTTCCAATGCCTCTCCTGCTTTTGCTGAGGCCATGGTGATATCTTTTATGTTGACGATCCGTGGTAACCCGGCCACTGCTTCAAAAAACTGGGCAACATTATGATACCCGCCTTTCACTTTCATTTGGACGGGAATCTCGGCATAAAAATTCTTGATTTGTTCGGGCTTGGGCGCAAACAAGAGAATTTCCAATCCGACATCAACCCCGGATTGCGATATGTTTCTCATTAACGATGGGATTTCTTTTTTATCCGGAAGCGCCTTCATGGCTAATTTAAATGATCTTTCCGCCTCAGCAAGTTCTTTTTCAAATTTCTCTTTTTGCGCCGCCCGGGATTTCAGGACTTTCAACCTCCTGTCGAGTTTAGTAAGTCCGGTTTTCAACTTTGTAATCGATTCCTGCCGCGGTTTGTATGATAAAAAATAAAAAACCGCCACAATAACGCAGACCAACACAACGCATACCAGAATCCGTTTGGACCTTGGCCACGCATTAATATTTTCAAATAGCTCATCCATTTTCTGGGACGTACCGCTACCGATGCTCATTTCTTCTGTCCCTTATTCTGATCCGGTTTCTTCGGTATGGTTGTCTGACATATGATTTCAAACTCTTTGAGATAGGTGGCATCCCCAAATTTTTTCTGTTTAACCGCATTCAGGTTAACAACTGGAAACATTCCCGACTTTTCCAGCTTGGTCATGAAGTCTGCCACGGTCCGTTCATCCATTGCGACGCCTTGAATCCGTACCGTGCTTCCCTGCGTGGCCAGGCGGGTCAACCACATCTGATCCCGGGTTGTCAGCTCGGACATAACGCCCAGAAGCCGAACCGGCTCATAGCGATCCTTGATCAGCGTCGTAATGACATCTTTTTTCTTGTTAATCCGTTCTATTTTTTTCTTGTTTTCGTCGACCTGTTTTCCAATTTTCTCGTATTTTTTTATTTCGGCTTTAATCTGCCGGGTATCGGCCTGCAATGTTTTGATCTGACTTCCCATACGCAGGTGAAGGAATAACAGGCCCGCCGCCGCCAGAACGATCAGCAGAAGAAAAAAAGAAACCTGGCGCTGAATGTTCTCCTTGGTCCGTCTGGCACGGAACGGCAATAAATTAATTCGGATCATTTATCGTCAACGCTCCTTAAGGCTAACCCCACGCAAACCGCTGCCTGGGGTGCAATCTTTTCTATATAGGCGGTATCAAATTGTCCCCGGTTGATCTGGATATTGGTAAAGGGATTGATGACTTCCACATGAGTCGACGTCTCTAATGCGAGCAACTCGCGAAACTCTTCCATGTTGGCGCCACCACCGCTGAGAATAATCTGGCCGAAAGACTCCTCCGGGTAGGTTGAATAGAAAAAGTCAATGGCCCGCCGGATTTCAGCACACCAGTTTTTAATCACATCCGTTTCAATCGAAGCGATCTCGTCCTCAGTAATTTTATCCGAATGCTCACCCGCCTTGATCTTTTGTGCATCAGCCACCGAACATCCGCAATGCGATGCAATTTGCTGATCTATCTGCCCGCAACCGAGCGAGACATCCCGCATGAATACAGGAACGCTGTTTTTAATTATATTCAAAGACGTTTTACTCGCACCAATGTCAATAAGTGCAGACGTATTATTTTCGCTGCCCTGGTTAAACTCGTAACAATTCTGCAAAGCCAGTGCATCAATGTCGATTATGGCAGGAGAAAACCCGGCAGCCTCAACAATGCCCGCATAATCTTCTACAATTTCCTTTTTTGCAGCAACCAGCAGAATATCAAGTTGATCGGCATTGTGCTTGTTTTGTCCGAGAACATGAAAATCAATATTGACATCATTTATATCAAAAGGAATGTACTGTTCGGCTTCCATGGTAACGAAACTGTGCATGGCTTTTTCATCGGTTTTTTTAACCGTGATATTCTTCATAATAACAGAATATCCGCCGATAGCCAGGGCGATGTTCCGCTCTTTGATTTTATGTTTGCTGAAAAGCGTCCGAACCGCACCGGCCAGCTCAGAAGACCGACTGATCATACCATCAACGATCAGCCCTGGCTCGATATCCATCAAGGCAAGGTTTTTAAGGGAAAATCCGTTTTGGGACTGAACGAGCTCACAGGCTTTAATCGTTCTTGAACCGAGATCGAGCCCCACCAAGTGCTTTTTCTTTCTAAATATCATGGCAACCGCTTGGTATTATAATGTAAAAACACTGCTTCAGGGAGTACTGACTTTCTATTTACAAGACTTCCTAACCCGTATCTAACGATTAGTCAAGAGAATATTTAGAATTTTCAAACTTTTACCCTATACTCTTTCATTTAAAAAAAGATTAAAGTCTACCTGATTATCAATATATACCAGAATATAGTGTAAAGATATTAATCAAATGGCTATATGTTGTATTTGATCCGCCGGGTTTATTCCGCACAGAACGGCCTTAATATACTGAAAAAACATATATCCTCCGTTTCTTTTCAGGAAAGAGCCGCCGGTATCCGTTGCCATGGGCCGGTATAACAGCAGCGCTACTCACAACAAACTAATATAACACCTTTATTTATCTATGACCAAATTGATTTTTTAATTGTTGATATCATCCACCTTTATCTTGACTAAATATTTGGGCCTATATATAGCTTTTCTTGTTTGTATAAATACACGGAGCCCCTTTTTCCTGCTTTTTCCCATGGAAAGGCGCTTTATAAGTAATATTTAAACCTGAGTTGAGCCGTTTAGCCACCACAACGTTGACAACCAATGCGATCCAAGAACCAGCCCGCAAATAAAGAGAAACCGTTTAAGCTGATCAAAGTTTTTTCATTAACCAGCCTGGCCCTGGTTTTTGCAGGAACGATCGTGATTTCCGGTTTGAATATCAGATGGGCACGCCATATTCAGCTTGAAAAAAGCAAGGAATATGCCCGCGTACTGGTAGAAAACTTGAACCATCAAGTTTTCCAGCAGTTTATCGTTCCCACCGTTCTTAAGTTCCGGGGAACTGAGTTAAGGAAAAAAGAGCAGTTCGAATGGATGGATAAAGTCGTCCGGAGCACACTTTACAGTTTTGATATTAAAACGGTCAATATTTACGGTATGAAGGACATCATTTCATACAGCTACGATAAAAACCTGATCGGCAAAAAAAATATTGGCGGGACCGGTTATGCCCATGCGATAAAGGGAAAGTCATATTTTAAACTTGTTCAAACCGGCAACTTCTGGGAAATTCTTTTAGGCATACCGAAAGAGAGCAAGCTCGTCACTTTTGCTTCGTTAAAGCCCGGCAAGCTTTTTATGCCGGCAACGGATACCAATACCCCGCCGCCCGTCCTGGGCGTTGTTGAAATTGTGCAGGATATTACGAAGGCATACCGCAGTATCTTCCGCTACCAGGTGCTGATCATCATCACCAGCGCCCTCGTAATGACAACTCTTTTTTTAATCATGTTTTATGTGGTCCGCAACGGCGAAAAAATAATAGAGAAACGTGCCCGGGAACAGCTCATGTTAAAAGAAGAGCTTACCCGGGCAAAACATTTATCGTCACTGGGTGAAATGACCGCAGGGATCTCACACGAGATCCGTAATCCGCTGGGGATTATCCGCAGTTCGGCAGAGCTGTTAAACAAGCAGATGGCGACACTGGCGCCCGATAATAAGATTCCCGCCGTAATTGTTGAAGAAGCCACCCGGCTCGATAACATCATTTCTGATTTTTTAAATTATGCCAGGCCCAAAATTCCCAACCGGCTGGCCGGACATATTGACAAAATTATTGAAAAAATAATCGCGTTTTTGTCACCTGAGCTGGAGGCAGGAGGGCATACCGTCAGCTTAAGAGTCCAGGAAGACCTACCGGAAGTTTTTGTTGACGTTGACATGCTCCACCAGGCTTTTTTAAATATTATGATAAACGCGATGCAGGCCATGCCGGATGGTGGAAATATTGAGATCATTGTGCGGACCGAAGGCGAAAAGATCCGGATCCAGTTTGACAACGAGGGCCGGCCCATTGACGCCGAAAATCTGGAAAAAATATGGGAGCCTTTCTTTACCACAAAGGATACGGGTACCGGCCTGGGCCTTGGGATTGTACAAAATATTATTCAGGCACATGACGGAAGAATCCGGATAGAAAATATTGCTGAAAAAGGTGTGCGCGTACTGGTAACGCTGCCGATCAGCTAAAATCCGGATTCACCCAAAAAAAGCGGACATATCTTTGTCTCCTGGCGCCCCTTAGTGTTAATAGATTTGGCACTGAGTGAGCCGGCAATCCATTCAGATTTTAATAAGCCGCATCGATTCCAGGGCATGCATGTAACTCAGGAGAATTTTAAAAACCAATGGAAACCATCTTAATCGTTGACGATGAAAAAAACTATCCACCCATCCTTGCAGCCATTTTAGAAGAAGAAGGCTACGATACGCTGATGGCCAACAGCGGACACCAGGCCATGGATATCTTAAGAAATTCTGATGTTGATCTTATCCTGGCCGATCTGAAAATGCCGGTGATGGGTGGTATCGAACTGCTTGAGCATGTCAAAACACAAGATGCCGATATACCCGTTATCATGATGACTGCACATGGAACAGTGGAAAAAGCAGTAGAAGCCATGCAGAAAGGCGCCTATACTTTTATACAGAAACCCTTTGACAATGAACAACTGGTGATTTTTGTCAAGAAAGCGCTGGCGGTATTCAACCTGGTCAAGGAAAATCGAAACTTACGAAACACATTTCTCCGGCAATACGGCTTTGGCAATATTATCGGCAAAAGCAAGCCGATGCGAGCCATCTTTGACCTTATCCGCAAAGTGGCGCCGTCCGGCGCATCCATATTGATTGAAGGCGAAAGCGGCACCGGAAAAGAATTGGTGGCCAGGTCGATCCACTTTAACAGTCCGCGTAAAGAAAAACCGTTTATCGCCGTCAATTGTGCCGCGCTGACTGAAACATTATTGGAAAGTGAGCTGTTCGGCCATGAAAAAGGGGCGTTTACCGGTGCGGCATCCACACGCAAGGGCCGTTTTGAAGTTGCCGATGAGGGAACCCTCTTTTTAGATGAAATCGGCGAACTGTCCCAGAACCTTCAGGTAAAACTCTTGCGGGTACTTCAGGAAAAAACATTCGAACGGGTTGGCGGAAGCAAGCCCATCCATTCGGATATCCGGCTGATCGCCGCCACCAACAAGAGCCTGAAGAAAGAGGTCGCTGCCCATCGTTTTCGGGATGATCTCTACTATCGGTTGAATGTCGTACGAATTCAACTCCCGCCCCTGAGAAACCGTACTGAGGATATCCCTTTGCTGGCCAGCCATTTTATAAAAAAATATGCGGATGAACGGCCGGACGGCAAACCCGTTGTCGACATCGAACAAGCGGTTATCCGCATGTTTTATGATTACGCCTGGCCGGGAAATATCCGTGAGCTGGAAAACATTATAGAACGGGCGATGATTCTTTGCCCGGAGCAAACCATCAGGCTGTCCGACCTGCCCCTCGATTTTCAGGACAACGCATCCCTGCCGCTGAATCTTGAAAAAATCCCTGAAAATGCCAAGTTAATCGACACACTGACCATGGTCGAAAAAATGATGATCGAACGATCTCTGAAACTGACGGGGAACGTCCAGGCCCGGGCGGCTGAGTTGCTCGGAATCGGGAAAAGCGGCCTGAGCCAGAAAATTAAAAAATTTGGATTGGAGGTCGGTTCAAAGAAATAACCGCCATTTACCCCGGCTCGAATAGACGGCGCCATGTTATCCGGCAATTTTTTCCCTGATAATATTGATATATATCGACTCCGCGTATTCAGAATTTATCTTTTCATACAATTCACGGGCGCTATCCGTCTTTCCCTGCTTCTCGTAAAGCCCGGCCAAATGGAACATTGCCTCGTCCTTTGCCGGTGCATCCGGTGACGCAAGAATCATCTTAAAATACCGTTCAGCCGCCTCGTCATTTTTATTCGCTTCACATGCCGAGGCAAGATCGTCCAGGATAATCGCTCGATAAAAGGGATCTTTTTTAAAATCGACCAGCGATTGTTTGTACAACTCAATCGCCTCGTCATATTTCTTGGCATCAAAACAGATATCAGCCAACTTCTTCCGGGCAATCCGCCCGGCACCCTTTCCGGGGTAATCGTTTATAATATCTTGATAATCGGCCTGAACCGCCTCGTATACCTTTTCCGGCGTATCGGCTTTTTTCACCTCAGTGGCATATTTTACCCTCGCCTGATTAAGCCGCGTAAAGCCCTGCATCTCTTTCTGGTTGTTATAATACCGATAGCCCACACCCGCCAGGAGAAGGCCCACCAGAACAATAGCGACGACCCCGATCTGCCGTAAATTTTTTTGCCCCCATTCAATCATTTTCCCGGTAAAAGTGATAAATTCATCCGGCTGTTTCAGTTTTTTGCGAATACTCTTTTTTTTAACCATCAATTCACTCCAGTCAGTTCTACTTTAATCTTATATTCACCTGCGGTTTTACAGTCCGCCACCGAAAGAGAGGCTACCAGACCAGCGATTGATGAATCCAGCCGGTATCACCATCCGCATGCTCAATCTCGATCCATTTTCCCTGCCGTTTTTTTACCCTGAACGGTACCCCGCTGTCCAACGTAAATATCACATCAAACCGGGTCCCCGGCCCCCCCCGGATATTGCATTTATTCTTTTTGGTAATCACCGTGGATATTTTTCCCACCAATGATTGATGAACCCAGCCCGTATCGTTTTCAAAATCTTTAAACTGGTACCACTCGCCGGATCGTTTGATAACGTTAACAGGGTGATATTTTTCTATTTTCCATATTATTGGATAATTCTCCCCCGGACCGGACCGGACATTGGCAACTGATCCTGTGACCGCCATTCGTTCAGCCATTGCTGCCGCAGGCGAGAAAGCCGATATGAACAAGAAAATCCCGAAAAACAACAGGCATACGGTTTTCGGCATACAAGCCTCCCTCTTTATCCGGCTAAGATATTTACCGTGGTTTTAGCATCCGGCAAGACAGGCCTTTGCCAGGCCCCACGGCCGATGTTATCATCTTCAATACCCGATTCGTCTCGATTTTACCGGGTATGACCGGGGATTTCATAGGTCGTACAACTGCCGCTGGAGCATGTCCGGGTAGTCTGGCTGCTGCCAGTGGTGTTCCCGCCGCCCGTATCCATGGCATAATTCGTCGAACTCAGTACCCGTTCAAACGATGAAGACGCACACTTGGGACACTTAACGGTCTTATCGTCATCCGACCGAATGAGCAAAACCTCAAAAAATTCATCGCACTGGTTACATTTAAACTCGTATATCGGCATTTACATTACCCCATTTTCGCCATCCACAGATCCAAAAATAACAATTAACCCGATTCATCAATTAAAATCAACCACTCTCCAGCATTTCCCGGGCATGTTCAAGGGTTTTCCGGGTAATCTTCTCCCCGCCCAGCATCCGGGCAATCTCCTCCACCCGTTTTTTCCGATCAAGGGGGTTCATCAGCGTGATGGTACGGCCATCAACGACCGTTTTTTCAATCCTGAAGTGCTGATGGCCAAACCGGGCAATCTGGGGGAGATGGGTGATGCATATCACCTGGTGACTCTCTGACAGGTGGACCAGTTTCCGCCCCACGACCTCGGCCGTTCCACCGCCGATACCGGCATCCACCTCATCGAAAACCACGGTTTCCACCGAGTCGGTCTCAGCCAAAATGGCCTTGAGCGCCAATATTACCCGCGACAATTCCCCCCCGGAGGCCACCCTGGCCAGCGGTTTGAGGTTTTCACCCACATTGGGGGCGATCATAAAAACCGCCTGGTCGATACCGGCCGGGGTGACCTGCCGCCCATCGACCGCCAGATACGACGCCGGGTCGGAAACAGCCGGAGTGGCCGCCAGTTCCACCCTGAACCGGGTTTTTTCCATCCGTAACGATGCCAGCTGCGCCTCAACCGCCCGGGCCAGCTTCTTAGCGGCCTGACTCCGCTTTTTCGACAGCGTTCGGCACAGCCGGGACAGGTTCTCGTGAACCCGATCTATTTTTTCTTTCAGCTTGTCAATGGCCTGAGATACATTTTCCACGCGGGACAATTCTTTTTCAGCCGCATGGAGGTGATCAAAGACCGCCGCCATGGTTCCCCCGTATTTGTGCTTCAAGCGGATAATAATATCCTGCCGGGCTTCCACCTCCTCCAGACGTTTATCGTCGGTATGTACCGTCGATAAATACGATCGCAGGGTCTCGGCCAGATCTTCAACGGCCAGGGCAACCTCGGTCGCTTTTCGGGCATTATCGTCCAGCCGCGGGTCGATTTCAGCCGCCTTTTCAAGGTACCGGCGGGCATCGGCCATCCGTTCAATGGCCGCCCCCTCCATCCCGTACAGGGCATCAATACTTTTATATACGGCCCCGTGCAGCGCTTCGGCATTTTTCAGCCGCCGCTGTTCCAGATCGAGCTCTTCTTCCTCTTCCGGCGTAACACCACTTTTTAAAATCTCGTCGCGTTGAAACGCCAGCAGTTCCAGGTGCGCCGACCGGCCATCCCGCATGGCAATCAGCCCGTTGAGTTCATCGATCATCGGTGTCAGGCCCTGGTATGCGTCGTTTACCCGGGTTCGAAGGGGATTCAGACCGCCGTACTGGTCGAGAATATCAAGATGCCGGTCCGGTTTCAAAAGCGTCTGGTGCGCATGCTGGCCTGAAATACTGGCCAGATTTTCGACAATGGTGTTCAATATCCCCACGGTGGCCAGACGGCCGTTTATAAATATCTGGTGCCGGTCGCTTCTTGAAATCACCCGGCGAATCAGGAGGTGGTCATCTTCTGAATATCCCTGCGCCGCCATGGCCGCTGCCACCGATCCGGTTTTACCAATCCGGAATATCGCTTCCAGTTCAGCGGATTCCGCGCCGGTACGGATCATACGGGCAGACGCACGACTGCCCAGCAATAAGTTGACGGCCTGGATAATTATCGATTTACCCGCCCCGGTTTCGCCACTTAAAATAGTTAATCCGGCCCCAAACCGGATCTGAAGATCATCAATAATGGCAAAATTTCGGATAACCAGTTCTTCGAGCATGCCGTTCACCGCCAAAAATGGGAATTGCGCCTTTTGTCCACCGGAAAACCGTATGTCATAGCTGGCTGAATTTGTAAAGATAGCCATCGATCTAAAATCAGGCCGTCTGAGTTTAACCAGGTTTATCATTATCAGCCCAAGTGTTACGCATGCTTGGATTATGCAGTTATGGAACATACTGAAAGCGGCGCCATGGTACCCCTTGATGCCGGCAGGAGTGATCTGGGTTCCGGGCAGTCCCTGTGGCAGGAGGGAGAAAAAGGCGCCGGTGGGAATGTGATGGCCGGCGATATCATCACCAGCGATATCCATCACACTTATTTACACGCTTCTCACCGCCTGTTGGCCGTGATGAGGCTTGATCGGCATATTGTGGTGGAGACGGCGGATGCCGTCTTCGTGGCACCGAAAGACCAGATCCTGGATGTCAAACAGATCGTCAGTCAGCTCCAGACCGATGAGCGGTGTCAAGTCCTCGTTCACCGCCGCGCTTACCGGCCCTGGGGGCGGGCCGAAGATCATCGGGCGAACGATTTTGTTTATCATCTTTCCAACTTGATTATTATTTTTTATAAATGACATCATTTCACCTCTTGGAAAACAGTCGGTGCCCCTGCAAAAAAATCATGCGGATTAATGCCCAGGATCGTCATCACCCCGAACCATGACAAGCCAACCCGCCTCTACCCGTTATTAAATCGTCGAAACCCCGGCAAACTCCTTGCATCAACCATTGCCGCCGTAACTGGCGTTACCCTGGAGAAAATACCCGGCCATATGAAGCCCTGTCGATGACATTATCCATTTGCGAGTTGAAAATCTTTTTAAATGGTATTAACTTCCCAAACGAATCGATGGGACGATCGACGATGATCTATCTCTGCCAATGAATGCGACGCCTGATGAAGACAATTCACATCAAAAAAGGGTACCTGCCGCGGCTGGCCGGCGTTCCGGCCGATACGCTGAAACCGCTCCCGCCGCCAGGCCGGGTAGCGGCCTGCCCGGCCCGGATCCCATTTATCAAACCCCGGCTACGGGTCAAAAAAGGGGATCACGTCCAGGTCGGAACATTGCTGTACGAAGACAAGCAGGATTCCCGTTTTCAGTTCCTGTCACCGGGGGGCGGCCGTGTGGAGGATATCCGCCTGGGCCCCCGGCGCCGTGTTGAAGCAATTGTCATCGCCCTTTCCCCGGACGAAAAAAGGGTCGCTTTTCCCGAACTGTCAAAGCTGCAACTGGAAACGATTTCACGCCCGGACCTGGTTGAGCGACTGTGCACCGGCGGAATATGGCCATTGATCCGGGCGCTGCCGTTTCGGGATATCGCCGATCCGGACACCGTGCCGCCGGCCATTTTTATCAGCATGGACAATCAGGAACCCTTTCAGGTCCCGGCCGATATATATCTAAAGGGCAACGAAGACCTGTTTGAGTTCGGTCTTCACGTGTTGAAACGATTGTCGGATAAAATTTACATTGCCGGCGCAAAGTCCGGCCGCGCCGGTCAGCCGGATGCAGGCAGGTGGGCTAATCTCACCTATACCGGTAAATATCCGGCCGGCGATCCGGGGGTGCTTCTCTATCATCTAAAAAACACGCCCGACGAAAACAACAGCTGGTTCATCACCGGCCAGGACGTATTGATGGTGGCCCGACTTTTAAAAAACGGCCGATATCCAACCCGGCGGGTCATTGCGGTAGGTGGCAGTGCCGCCGGCGACGCCTGTCATGTTCAAACACGACTGGGCGCACCGATCGCCCACCTGATGGATCCTGTCCCGGACGCGACGACCACACGTTATGTGGCCGGGGGCGTCTTTCATGGCCACACAGTGACACCGGACGACTTCATCGGCCTCTACGAAACCGCGCTGACCGTGCTGCCCGAAGGGAACGAAAAGGAATTTCTCGCGCTGTTCAACCCCGGCTGGCGCAAACCGACCTATTCGCGTATCTATCTGTCGGCCCTTAACCCGGCGGATCTGCCGGCCAACTGCAACCGGCACGGAGACGAACGGGCCTGTATCGCCTGCATGCATTGCGCCGATGTCTGCCCGGTGGACATCCTGCCCCAGCTGGCCTACAAAGCGATCCTGGCCGGAGAAGTGGAGGAGGCCCTGGCCCACGGGCTGCTCGATTGCGTGGAATGCGGAATCTGTACCTGTGTCTGTCCGTCCAAAATTGAGCTGACGGAAACATTGAAAACGGCCAGGGCGGCCTATCGAAAAGAGCAGAGGTGCGGATGAATAGGATCAAACGCTTTTTTGATACCCAGCGCCCCCGTTTCAGCAGCGGCGGTAAACTCGAAAAATGGTATCCGTTTTTCGAGGCCATGGAAACGGTCTTTTTCGCATCCGATCAAGTGACGGGGAGACAGGGCCCCCATATCCGGGACAGCCTTGATCTGAAGCGATACCTGGCCACGGTTTTATTGATCCTCATGCCGCTCTTTTTTTTCGGCGTGTACAATGCCGGGTACCAGGCCCTTCGCGCGGCCGGGATCCCGGTCGATTTCTGGCCGGTGATCCTGGCCGGTGCACGCATTGTGCTGCCCATTGTTCTCGTCTCTTACGGGGTTGGTTTCGCATGGGAGATCCTCTTTGCCGCGGTGCGGCAACACCCCATCAGTGAGGGGCTGTTCTTAACGGCCATGCTCTTTCCCCTGACCCTGCCCCCCACCACCCCGTTGTGGCAGGTGGCCCTGGGTATCTCGTTCGGGATCGTGCTCGGCAAGGAGATTTTTGGCGGTACCGGCCGCAATTTTTTAAACCCCGCCCTGACCGGCCGGGCGTTTCTCTACTTTGCCTATCCGGCCCAGATGACCGGCGACACGGTCTGGATCGCACTGAACGGAATTAAAGAAACAGCCGTGGATGCCATCACGGCGGCCACGCCCCTGGTCGTTGCGGCAGCCACCCACACCGCCGGTACGGTTGAAAAATCCCTGACCGGTGCCGGATACACGGTGTCCACCCTCTTTTTCGGCTTGTATCCGGACAGTATCGGGGCATCTTCCACGCTGCTGTGCCTGATCGGGGCGATTTTGCTGATGCTCATGGGCATCGCCAGCTACCGGATCATTTTCGGCGACATCCTCGGCGTCCTGGCCACCGGTTTTTTTCTCAATCTGCTGGCAACACCGGCCTCGCCGCCCTATATGACCTTGAACCCATTCTATCATCTCATCATGGGGGGAACGGCGTTCGGTTTTGCGTTCATGAGCACAGACCCGGTGTCGGCCCCGGACCTGCACACGGCCCGCTGGATCTACGGATTCGCCATCGGAAGCCTGACCGTGCTGATCCGGGTCTTCAACCCGGCCTTTCCCGAGGGGATCATGCTGGCCATCTTATTTATGAACGTGCTGGCGCCGCTGCTCGATCACATCACGCTCCGGTTTCGACTGAAAAAGCGGGTGCCCAATGTCTGACGCGCTCAAATCATTTTCTTTTGCGATCATCCTGGGGATCGTCTGCAGCCTGCTCCTCACCACGGCGGCAACGGGGCTGAAGAAATACCAGCTTCGCAATATCCGTATCGACCGCCAGAAAAATATTCTCAAGGCCGTTCGGCTGCTCGATGAAAAGAAGACCTATACTGCCGATGATATTGAAACGCTGTTTACGAAAAATATGCGGGTGCTGTTCGTCGATCATACCGGCCGGATCATTCAGCCAGACAACCGGAAACCCGGCGATCTGCCCATCTGGCTGTACGGCGAAGAAGATACGGTCAAGGCCTACGTTGTTCCCGTCGACACCAACGGTCTGTGGGGAAAAATTCGCGGATACCTGGCCTTTGAGGCCGATGGCGTCACGGTGCGGGGATTTACCGTATTCAAACACTCCGAAACCCCGGGGCTGGGGGGCGAAATCGAAAAACGCTGGTTCCAAAAAAATTTCGTCGGCAAAAAAATCGTTAATGCCGCCGGAAAATTTGTATCCATCGGGATTGCCAAGGGCGCTGTCAAGAATAATATTCCCAGGGAAAAACGGGAAAACTATGTGGACGGCATCAGCGGCGCCACCATGACCGGAAAATTCCTCAGCGCGGGGCTGAAAGATATTTTGCGCAACTACGAGCCGGTCGCTATCAAATTTCGGCGGCAGCAATGCGGCAAAGTAACGCTATGTCAATAAACCAATTCGACCAAAGATTGAAGCGGTACCCATGAAATTCACCCGATCGTCAACATACAAAGCCATCTCGTCAGCCCTGTGGGAAAGCAATCCCATCTCCAAGCAGATCATGGGAATCTGTTCGGCCCTGGCCGTCACCGTACAGATTAAAACCGCCCTGGTCATGGCCCTGGCCCTGACCTTCGTGGTCGCATTTGCCAACCTCTCCATCTCCCTGATGCGAAACCGGATCCCGCGCAATATCCGCATCATCGTGGAAGTATCGGTTATCGCCACGCTGGTAATTGTGGCCGATGAATTTCTAAAAGCCTTTATGTACGACATCAGCAAACAGCTGTCGGTCTTCGTGGGTCTTATCATCACCAATTGTATCGTCATGGGCCGGGCCGAAACATTTGCCATGAGCAATCCCCCGGGGCCTTCCTTTATCGACGGCATCGCCAATGGTATCGGGTATGGATCGATCCTGCTGGGGGTTGCTTTTTTCCGGGAACTGCTCGGCGCGGGCAAATTGATGGGATTTCAGGTGATCCCCCGGTCGTTTTACCAGGCCGGATATGAAAACATGGGCCTCATGGTGCTGGCACCCGGCGCGTTTATCATGATCGGCCTCTTTGTCTGGCTGGAACATACCCTGCTCAAGGATTGATTGAATGGATAATCTGCTCAGCATTTTTCTCAATTCGGTCTTTGTCGGCAATATTCTCTTTGCCTATTTTCTCGGCATGTGTTCGTTTCTGGCCGTATCGAAGAACATCAAGACCGCCATGGGCCTGGGTGTGGCCGTTGTCTTTGTGCTGGCCATCACCACGCCGGTCAACTGGTTGATCTACCATTTCCTCCTTTCACCCGGTGCGCTGGCCTGGATCGGCCTGCCCGATGTGGACCTGCACTATCTCGAGCTGATCCTGTTCATCGCCGTGATTGCCGGGATTGTCCAGATCGTCGAGATGGTTATCGACCGGTATTCCCAGGCGCTGTACAATGCCCTGGGCGTATTTCTTCCCCTGATCACGGTCAACTGCGCGGTGCTGGGGGCATCTTTGTTCATGGTGGAACGGCAATATACGTTCAGCGAAACGCTGGTGTTCGGCATCGGTTCGGGAATCGGGTGGGCGCTGGCCATTATCTCCATGGCCACGATTCAGCTGAAACTCCGGTATGCCGATGTCCCCGAGGGGCTGCAGGGGTTCGGCATCAGCATTATCACCACGGGGTTGATGGCCATGGCCTTCATGCTCTTTTCCGGAATCACGTTATAAGGGGCTTCTGAATTTGATTTACCTTTTCAGCACCACGGTTTTTTCGGCGGTTATTGTCATTCTGGTGGGCCTGTTGCTGCTCGTCGAATCCCGCCTGACCGTCAAGGGCGACCGGAAAATTGTCATTAATGACGACAAAGAAAAGGAGATTATCACGCCGGGCAACAAAACCCTCCTTGCGGCCCTTCTGGACAACCAGGTCCTGATCCCCTGCGCCTGCGGCGGAAAGGGGACCTGTGGTACCTGCAAATGCATCGTGAAAGACGGCGGCGGCGACATCCTGCCCACGGAGCTCTCCCTGGTCAGTCGCAGGGAGCGCAAAGAGAACGTCCGGCTGGCCTGCCAGGTCAAAGTCAAGCAGGACATGAAAATCCAGATTCCCGAAGAGATCTTCAGTGTCAAAAAATACGTTGCCACCGTGACCGCCAATGAGAATGTGGCCACGTTTATTAAAGAGCTGGTCCTAACGCTCGATGACAGCCAGCCCTTTCAATTCAGATCCGGGGCCTATATTCAAATCGATATACCCGAGTACCACGCGTCGTTCAGCGAGTTTCAGGTATCGACCCGCTACGTGGAGACATGGAAACAATTCAATATGCTCCAGCTCGAAGCCGGCACATCGGAACCGTCCAACCGGGCCTATTCCCTGGCCAGCACACCCGAAGAGGGTGAAAGAGGCCTGCTGAAATTCACCATCCGTATCGCCACCCCGCCCCGGGACATGCCCGACGCCCCGCCCGGAATCGGATCGTCGTATGTATTTAACCTAAAGCCCGGCGAAAAGGTGAGCCTGAGCGGCCCTTACGGTGATTTTTTCATTAAAGAGACCGATCGCGAGATGTGTTTTATCGGCGGCGGCGCCGGTATGGCCCCCATGCGTTCGCATATTCTCGACCAGCTGCTGGCCCAGAAGACCCGCCGCAAAATCACCTTCTGGTATGGCGCAAGGTCCAGGCAGGAGATGATCTACCACGAAGAATTCACCGAGCTGGCCGAACAATACGACAACTTTTCCTACTTCGTGGCCCTGTCCGACCCCCAACCTGAAGACCACTGGAAGGGATTGACCGGATTCATCCACGAGGCCGCCCGCGACCACTACCTGTCCGACCATGAAGATCCCACGGAAATCGAATACTACCTTTGCGGCCCGCCCCTTATGATGAAGGCGGTATTCGTCATGCTCGACGACCTCGGCGTGGAACCGGAAATGATCGCTTTTGACGATTTCGGGGGGTAGACGCCAGATGACGGCGCACCCCTGTCTATTTGTGAAAAAATTTGACTTTCAGGTACGCCAGGGAGGAAATGCCTGTTTTTTTCCGAACGATCAATTGATTCTTCAGTTTTTCAATCAGCCGCTTGCGCGCGTTCCGGTCCGTTTCGGTATCCACCTTGTTGAATATCGATTCGATATCATTGGCCCGCCAGGGAGAAACGAGCAGGTGAATCGTCTCTTTCATCCCATCTTTCCAGGCGGCAGGTAACTGATCGAGAAACAGCCACTCTTCCCCGCCTTCGGGGATCACCAGCGGCCACTGGCCGGCCTCAACGGGGTTTTCCAGTTTCCATTTAACGTTGGGAAAAACACAATAGGCCCGGCCGGATTGATCGATCTGAAAAATATAGACGTACGCTTTTTCCGGCGGATCAGCGGTTGAAATGACAAGACGGTAGTCATCCTCGTTGGAAAGCGAAAGATTCGCCGATGCTTCCGACGGCACCTGAATTTTCTCGACAGCCGCCTGCCCGGCCCTCTGCACGGCCATCGTCAGCTCAATATCGCATGACCGGTTCATCAAGGCCCGGATTTTTTCCGTCATGGGCGAATTATTTCTAACCCGGGCTATCGCCTGTTTCGCGGCGCTCAACTGGCCGTTTTGGAGCAGTTGTTCAATCTTTGCGGCATCCGGAGCATCCGGCCGGCCAAAGAACCACAGGCCGGCCAACAGGCAGGCCAGCCCCGCCAGCGCGCCCGCGATCCACTTTTTCCGGCCGGTTTTCCGCCGGCAGGGCTGAAAAATTACAGACAAGAGCGCGGGCAGCTCACCGGGAAGTACCTTCAGAATCGTCTTTGCTCCGTCCCTGCAAAGATCAGCGCCATCGGCCAGCTGCCGGACGGAGACCACCCCGGCGCCGCGGGCCGTCGCCGTTTCCACGCTCTCTTTCTGCATATTGGCCGCCGGGACAATGAACACGCTGTCGGGATTAGCCGGTGACAAGAAATGCGACATCTTCAATCGAAACCCCGTCGCATCTACCTTGCGCAGAAACGGTGTGCCGTCTTTGACTTCAATCACGCCGGTACACCAGATGTCATCCGAAATCCGGAGATTCATCTCACGTGACTTATACGTGTGGGCCAGAAAATAGGCCAGGTCCAGGGAATTTCCCCGATACCTCCGCTTGGGATCGTCCTGCTTTTCCACCAGCAACCGGTCGGCATCATAGGAATCCGGGGACAGGATCTGAAGGGCATATTCGAGCTGGGTCCGGTTGGGCGTGTTGGGTGTTTCCGCGATCTCCCGATACCCGTCACCCAGCGCCTGGCCGGGTAAAATGACAGTATATCGCCCGCATCCGATAAACAGGTCTTCCCTGGGAAGCACATTCGGGTAGGCGAAATGCGTCGGCATTATGGTTCGATAACGATCTGGATGGCCCATTTCTGCGTGGACGGATCAAAGTTGAGGCCGCCGGATTCCAGTTGAACAACGCCCTCCAGAATTTCACCCAGACAGTGCTTTCCCAGAATGCTGCCGCTTTTCGGATCCACGAAATGGACCCAGATTTTTCCAGGCGAAAAGATATTGGCCGACCACGACAGCCGGATCCGCCGTGCCTGACCGGTCTGTCCGCCTTCCCATGAACAGCTCAGATCCACGTATTCGCCCTCTCCCATGTCAAAATGCTGGTGCTGCTCGGGCAGATCCAGGGCCGTTATCGCTTCTCCGGCCCAGGTCGGCACCCACAATTTCGACGCCCAGGTAGCGGCGGATTCCTTTACCGCCGATACCACGGCAGACACGGAGGCGGATACGGCCTCCCCTCCACCCATCATCTTTCGAACAGCTTTTCGCCCCCTTTTGCCAAGAGCATTAAAGAGGGCCTCGTCGGGAGAGGCCGCCATTTCCAGTTCCCACAGGTGACAATCGGCTTCAATTTTCAACAGGGTCAGGCCGCAATCAAGACAGCGGTCAACATGATCGACTGTCTCACCTTCCGCCGCCGCATCCAGATCATCACAGGCAAGGTCGATCAGCATGGTCATATCCGGACATCGATCGGGCCGCCCGGCGGCACCATAGCCCGTGCGGGCTTCATCGAGAATGGCTGAAAAATCAAATGTGCTTTCCATGGTCTTTATCCCTTTTTTATTCCGGCAACCGGGAGCGGGTACACGTTTTGACCCGGTCGAATATATTTGTCTGATACCATCGTTTAAATGTGGCAAAACTCTTGGCATACCCGGGAACCAGGTCGTACAGTTTTCGGAAGGATACGTTTTCCATTTCATGCTTAGCAAAAAGCATCCGCTCGACCTTTTCCAGCTGCCGGACACACTTCAATAAAATCCGCGCCGCTTCTTTTCGTAGAAAATCCTGCTCGGGCCCGGCCGCCGGGTCTGCTTCCGCCTTGCGCTGAATTGATGCGCTGATCCCGCTGAAAAACCGACTGGGACGGCCGTCTGCGCCGGTGTCCGTCTCGGGATTTGACCGGTAGAGCCTGCGCCGCTGATCCTCCAGCCGCCGCTTGACGATATAACGGACAAAATTGTCGAACGGTCGTTTTCGGTCGTAGGTTTCAATGCATTTGAAAAAGTGGATCATGGCATGCTGAACCCAGTCGTCCTGGTCAAATTCACGGGCAAAGGCGGCAGGGGTCTGGTAGAAATAGGTAATCGCCATTTTTCTCACCTGGGTAACCAGCCGGCGGACACGGTCATTGTGGGTTCCGTCATCGGAAAAGACAAACCCATCGGTTTTTCGAAGTGCGTATTGATAAAATCCGTCTTCCATGAATCTGCGTCCTGGAATCGCTTCGGGCTGCCAGCTTTTTCGGTCAATATCATTTTTCCGATCAACGGTTTCATTTTATTACCAATTATATCCTCTCCGGTCAAGGTGCCGAACGATTTTCGATCTCAATCGTTCAACCGGTATATCGAAAGGTATAACAGGATGGCTCAATTCATTTTAATATCCTTTGACAATTTAATGAGCCATTCGGAATTTCTCATCGATAAGTTAGACAGATCCCATAATCATCAACATAAATGGCCGCAGAAAGGATCTCACCATGAAAACCATCACCCGAATGATCGTTGGCGTCATCGCCCTTACAATGGCTTTTCCCCCGGTCGCGGGCGCCGGAAAATCCGTCAATATTTCCGGAACCGTCACCGCCGGCCGGGTGGCGGCCGATGGGGGACGGATCTACCTTTCCTCGGTCAACATCAATAATTCAGCGGTCACCGGTAATATCTCGGTGACCGGCCACACGACCATCGACACGATCAAGGTCGAAAACGCCGGGCGGGCCTATATTTCCACCGTGGACCTGAACCATACCCGTCTTTCCAGCCTTGAATACAAATCAACGGTCCAGGTCGGCGGTCAGACTCATGTGAGCGAGGGCCGGCTCCTGAATCTGGCCTCGGGCAGTCTCAACGGCGTGGCGGTTAGCGGTGACGTGGCGCTCGATCTTTCCGCAACCGTTGCGGACGATATCGAAATCAGCGGTGAAGGCACCGTCATCCTAGGCGGAATACGGATAGGAGACGACTCTGATATAAATAACCAGGCCCATGTGCATCACGGCGCCAGCCACCCCCCTGTTTCTCTCCCCGAGGAGATACCACCTGCATTGACTACTCTCGATTATGCCCACTTAAGCCGGTGTGCATACGTCGATAAGCCCTGTAATTTACCGGAAGGCTGGGAACAGGTAAATCCGTCTGACCTGGCAGGTTTTAATATATTTGTCTCTCAAACCATTTTTGATGACGCTGAATCCGGCCTGCATGCGGCCATATTTCACAACGGGTTAAGCGGGGAATGGGTTCTCGGTTTCGAAGGGACAGGTGACTGGAACGACTGGGGTACCAATATTTCTGAGGCATTGGTTCCCCTACTTATTGATCAGCAGTATCTCTTGGCTGGAATTCTTTCAAAATCATTGAACGAACAGATTGAGAAAAAAGGGGAAAGCCTGACATTTACGGGCCACTCACTGGGTGGCGGACTGGCAAGTATGGCCAGCATGACAACGGGTAAATCAGCGGTAACATTTAATGCCGCCGGGTTGAGAAAAGCTACCGCTTTAAACGGACAATATACCGGTATCTCAAAGCATGAGATAATAAAGAACTGGAAAAACAGAAACAATTTAATCGACGCCTATTATGTTAAAGGTGACCAATTACACGATATCCAGCAATGGATCATTCCGTCACTGGGAAATGCAATCGGCCGCCACAGACCCCTGGAAAATCCAGGGCCATTTGATCTAAAGCTCGCGCATGGCATAGACGTCGTTATTGAATCCCTGGTGGCTTCAAATAAAAATGGCATGGCGTGGTAATGCTTTTTACCTGGCACATCGTTTTGTATAGCCTTTTCCTAAATATTCTCATTATCGTTAACACCCTTAAACCACATTATATTGTTCCGATGCATTCAATATCCGCCCATTTATTTTGAGCCAGACCGACACCACAGGCGATGTACCGTTTAGAAGATCATTTATCATGAAGGAAAGGATTCGCAAATGAAAACACGACAACTCATCTTATCCGGCGGATTTCTTATCGGCCTTTTCATCCTGATCTGTTCAGCAGCCCGGGCCGACAGCCGGCTCACCGGGACCGCCACTATCACCACTAATGCCGCGGCCGACAAGGTCATTAGCGACGGAGGACAGATCTACCTCTCATCGGTCAATATTTCCGAATCCTCGATCCAGAACCAGGTGACGATTACGACAACCGCCACGGCCGGGATCGTATCGGCCGGACAAAACGCCCGTGCCGGCGTGGCCGCTCTGCTCATGGACGATACCCGGCTGAACCGCCTCGAAATGAATTCCCGTGCCGATATCGGCGATCTTTCCACCCGGCAAAACAGCCGGGCATACATCGCCTCCGTTGATCTTTCCGGGGTCACCGCCGGCAACCTGACTGTCAATGCCGATGCGACCATCAACGGTAAGGTCACGGTTTCGGAAAACAGCGCGTTACGCGTCGCCTCGATCAGCATGGAGGATGTGACGGTCAGCGGCGATGCCAATTTGGACCTGACCGCCACCATCGACGGTGGTATTGAGATGAGCGGGAACGGTGCCGACGTGATGGTGGGGAGCGTGCGAATCGGTTCGGGGGAAATGCAGGGGCAAGGCCGCAATACGCTCCCACATCCCATTAAAAATTTTTCAAAACCACCTGTATTTCTTTCGGGAACAGTGTGGGATGGAGAAAAAAGTAACGGACTCCGGGACTCCATCTCTAAAGGGATTGCTTCGGCAGCATACACGTTAGGCATGTCTGCAGACGATTGGAACCAGTATATGCAGCGGTATCAAGAAGCCGTTACTATTTATAATCAGATGAAAGCATATGAACGATTGGCAAACCGTGCATTAGCAAATGGAGATATGGCTGAATACGAGCGATATAGAAATCTTTTTTTTCAGGAGAATCGGGACTATCTATCATCCATTAATATGCTTCAAGAACTCCATGATGGAAATTTCGATCAACCGATGAGGGTCTCCAAGACAATATATAAAATCTCAAAGTTCTCGGCTAAAGTCCTGGCAGAAGTAAGTAGAAACCCTGCCATAGTCGCTACAGTGGATACGCTTTATCAAGGTCTGGATTATGAAATCAATTCCTCTGAATTCGGGTCAGATGAAGCTAAAAAAAGACTTATCGCAGATATCATAACGAATGCACTATTTAAGGCACCGATATTAAACGGTAAATCTGCAAACGAAATCCTTAAAAGCGTAACCGGCCCGATGGTAGGACAGTCGGGTGCATATGA